>JAPKZH010000073.1 GCA_026393905.1 Candidatus Aminicenantota bacterium | reverse complement strand
CGTAATGGGGGTAAAATCGTTATAGGCCCTGGGCGACTCGCCAGACCATTTGGTGTTATTGACCAGGATTTCCAGCGGCCCGCCGGGGTATGGGATGCCACCGACTTTGTTCCGCGGCGCCAGCACTTCGTTGAGGGTGAGCTGGCGCGTCTTATCGACTGTAATCCCCGTGGCCAGCGCACCAGTCGTCGGGTTGACGAGGCGTACCATCGGGGTGCGCAGCGGACCGCCAAGAGCAGGGTTGAAAGTGGTGTCCGCTCCACCGGTCGCGGGGACAACCCTGAACTGCATAACTCGCCCTGTGGTTGTTCCCTGGGGCGGCCTGCCTCCGGGGTAGGGGGACTTGGCCGAGTTCTCGAGGATCATCGTGGTCCCCGGGGCGAAGCCCGCGAAGTCGATGATCACATCCGCCCGCTCTCCGGGCATCAAGATCAATTTCTGGACCGCGGCGGGCGCGTCAAGATAGCCGCCGTCGGTGGCAACCTGCCAGAACGTCGGCGACTTCCCCTGGCCGGAGATCTGGAAGCTCATCTCGTAGGTGCGGGCGTTTGAGCCGTTGAGGAACAGGAAGCGGTAGCGCTTCGGCTCAATGTTGAGGAAAGGCCAGGCCTTGCCGTTCACACAGATCACATCGCCCATGAACTCCGGGATCCAGAAGGGGTGCTCGGGATTGATGCCGATGTTGGGAAAGAAAAGCTGTCCGGTCGTGTCGAACATGCGGTCCTGGATGATCAGCGGGACCAGCCCGGGCAGGTTCGTGGGGTCGTTGGCGGGATCGGTGACCAGATAGCCGCCGGCCAGTCCTGCGTAGACGTTGAGGCGGGTGGCGCCCAGCGTGTGATCGTGGAACCAGATCGGCGAGGCTTCCTGGGTGTTGGGGTAGATGTAGATCGCCTCGTTGCCGGCCGCGCCAGGATAGGTGTAGTATCCGTGGCCTTTATAAACCCCGTCGCTGGTGAACCAGGCGTCAGGGCCGCCGTCGAGCTCGGGCGGGACTTCGCCGCCATGAAGGTGGACGACCGCCGGAATCGGCCCGTTGTAGTGCTGATTCCAGGGGGTCATCGGGGGCATGCCCGGGACGATCGACATGTTGCCCATATTCGCCTCGAAATTCTGCGGATCGGCCCAGTGCAGCGTCTGGTCGGTGGACTGCGTGTAGGCCAGAACATTGCTGGTGGCAACGGTCCCCAGATTATTGACGAACCGTATTCTTGTCGGCGTGCCGCGCTCCGTCACGATAATGGGACCGAGGTAGGTCGGCCTGGCGGCGGTCGGAGCATTCGGGCCGGAAATATATCCCCACACCCATGTCTCCGGTTTTACACCGGGTGCGATGGCCCCCGTCGGAAGAATGTTCGCCTTGAACTCGCGCATGTGAAGCTCGAGCTCGGCCGTATTGCCCCGCCAATCGATTATTTCCGGGACCGGCAGCGGCTCGACGAACTGAGGGATGGATGTGGCGGCCAGCGGCGTCTGGACGACTTGAGCATAGGTCAAGCCCAGATACGCCAGCAGAGCGGCGCCGACCATCCCGATGATAAGGACTGATGATGGTCGTTTTTTAAAAAACGTTTTCACTCTAACCTTCCTTTTTCTTCAAAGAGCGTCTTTGCCTAATTTCCCTTTCCTTGAATGAATAGTATTGGAATAGTTTTGTTCTCGCCTCCTTTCCAACCTTGGCTTTTTCCGATCGCCAATCGGTTTCCTTGTTCTCAATGGTTTTACTAATTCTATAGTTTCTATAGAATTAATCATGTATATTTATTAAAAAAGAGATGGCTTGTCAAGTTTTTTTCTTGTCTTAAGGCCCAGTGCGATGGCGGCGCCAGAAGCTGGCCAGGATCGAGCCCGAGATGTTCATCCATGGCCCGAAGATCGCCGGGGCGAGGGCTGCGCTCGTGCTCTTGAGGACGTCGATGGCAAGCCCGGAGGCCATCCCGCCGTTCTGCATGCCGACCTCCATGGCCACGGCCCGGCAGGCGCTTTCATCCAGCCTGGCCAGACGGGCGCCCCAGTAGCCCAGTAGATATCCGGCGCCGTTATGAAGGATCGCCGCCAAGATCAATAGCAGCCCGACAGACAGGAGCTGGTTCCTGGATTGGGCCGTAATGATGGCGATGATGAAACAAATGCTGGCCATGGAAACGACGGGCAGCGTTTTGTCCATCCATGTGTCCGGGCCTTTGACGAGAACGCTCACGGCGAACTTGGCCAGCGCTACCAGGCCGATCAGAAGGAGGCCCAGAAAGGTCCCGCCATGAAGCGGAGCCAGAGGGCCGAAGATATCCTTGGGCAGGAAAACCGTGAGGATTGCCAAGGAGATCGTCGCTGCCGAAATCATGAGCAATGGGCCGGTTTGGCGGGCCCATTTTTTTTGCGTGTAGAGGATCTTGTTGGCGATCAATCCTGCTGCGATGGGCACGATGATCATGTTCAATATCGAAAGCATCATGGAGACGAAATCCACTTGGATGAACCGGCCGGCCAGGATTTTCATCCAGAAGGGCGTCGCGAATGGGGAGATGAGCGTAGTGCAAGACGTGATGGTCACGGACAGCGGCACGTTACCCCCGGCCAGATAGGTCATGACGTTGGAGGCCACGCCGCTCGAGACCGAACCGATGAGAATGATCCCGGCCGCGATTTCCGGAGCAAAGCCGAGGATCATGGCGATGCCGTAGCCCACAAGGGGCATGATGGTGAACTGGAGGACGATGCCGATAAACACCGGCCAGGGCATGGTCAGCACCCTCTCGAAACTCTTGAGGTTCAGCGTTGTCCCCATCCCGAAGGTGATGATCTGGATAAGGGGGACGATGAGGATTTTCAGGTCTTGTCCAAACCATGACCGGAACGCCCCGGGATAGAACATCGAGGCTGCCACAAAAGCGAACACCCAGATGGTGAAGGCAAAGTTTTTCAGCCGGGCCTGCCTCATAAAGAAGATGGCCAGGGCCGCTAAAATGATGATGATAAAAGGGGCGATCGCCATCATAATTTGTACAGTTCCGCCATTTTTTCGTTGGGCTTATATTTGCAGACACACTGGTCGAGGGGCGTTCCGAGCAGTTGGATTTTATCGTAATCTCCCTGTCCCATGCCGGCTTCGGCCATGGCCGCCAGGTAGTTGATGCGCTTGGGATCGAATCCCATGACCCTTGTCGCGGTGATGTCGGCGGCCAGCGGGTCGAGGCTGGCCAGGGCCACTTTGGATTCGATGGGAGTGCCCCAGGCCGGACCGTTCCCCTCCATCCCCTCAAAACCGTCGATGACGGCCAGCTCCGGATAGACTTCCTGGGCGATATGAAACATGTTGTAATGGCAAATATCGTTCATGGCCGGAGGGGCCGTGTGCATCAGGCCTTTGTCATTCTGCTTGGCGTCTTTGAGCGGCGAAGCCAGAAGCACGTTTTTGAGCGACAGGGTGACGAAGACATAATTGTGGGTTTTCATCCGGGCTACGGAGATCATATAGATATTCGGGTCGAGAAACGTGTTGATGATCCGGATCGGGATGGGCCGGTTGTCTTTGCTGATCACATACCGGTATTGACACGATTCGAGGTTGAGATCGACGATTTTCACGTTGTATTCTTTTTCGAGCTTGAGATAGCCGTTATTTTTATATCCGTCCATGGTATTGTGATGTCCGGATTCCCCGATCATAATCTGCTTTTTGTAATGAGGGGTGAGAAAATCCAAAACGGCCCGTACGGCATCGGTATGCGTCACGCTCAAAGGATTGTCCATCAGGACGACGTTTGGCTTGACCAGGATCGTCTTGTTTCCGATCGAGGCCAGGACTTCGTCCTCGATCATCTTTAACGATTGATAGACGATGTCGCGCCGGTCGCCGCCCTTGATCAGACTGACTCGCGCTGGAGGGGCGGGCTTATTGTAGAGCCGGCCGGGGCCGAAATGATGGATGGGTATCTCAGCGGGAGGGCCGGCCAGGAGAGACGTCTTCCCTCCTAGGGCAGGAGCGGCTGCCGCGCCGGCCAATCCCAGCCCCATGTTTTTCAGAAAATCGCGCCGTTTCAAGCCCGGTTTTTTTTCAGGCATCGTCGCCTCCTTTCTCCGGGGTCAAAGCTACACATCTGACAAAATTGTCAAATGTGTAGCTTTGACCCCAATTATTCATTGCGGGCCGTACTGTAGGCCCCTGACGTTCGTCCGGATTTTATAGACCTTGTCATAGCTCACGATGAAGAGCGTCTTCATATCGTCGCCGCCGAAACAGCAGCTGACGGGATACGTGGGGGTGTTGATGATCCCAAGGAAATCGCCCTTGGCGTTAAAAACCTGGAGGCCGATGTAGGTGGCGACATAGAGGCCGCCGTTCTCGTCGATCGTCATGCCGTCCGCGGCGCTGGACCTCCCTTTCCTGTCCAGCACCTCGGGTGTGAGGAAGAGCCGGGCGAATTTCCGGCCGTTCTTGACCGTTCCATCCTCGTTCGCGTCATAGGCCCACACCCAGTTGTCCTTGTCGCTGTCCACGTTCCAGAACGATTCGTTGTCGTAGGTGTTGTTGACGAAGAGGGTCTTGCCGTCGGGGCTGAGCAAGATGCCGTTGGGCATGGCGAATTCATTGAACCCGATCACTTGAATGAGCCCGCCTTTGGCTGGGATGTAATAGACAGCCCGCCCCGGCTGGTGTTTTTTAACATCCGGCGTGAACTGTGGATCGGTGAAATAGATTCCGCCCCTGGCGTCGGTGACGAGGTCATTCGGCCCATCGATCGGTTTCCCGGCATAGGCGTTGGCCAGCGTCTTGACGATCTGTCCCTTTGTCGTCATCTCGATGACGCGGTGGCCGAACATATCGCAGACGGCGAGGTTTCCGTTGGCCAGGGGCATTGTCCCGTTAGTCTGCATCAAGCCGTGCGAGATGTATCTGTACGTGCCGTCAGAGTCCATCTCGACAAGGGCGCTTTTTTTTGGGTTGCCGTTCCATTTCGCGTCGAAATACATGCTCGAAAGATAGAGCTTGCCGTTGAGCCATTTCGGCCCCTCGGTGAAGACCAGCCCGGGGCCTTGCTTGGCGCCGTCGGCCAGGAGCTCAACCTTGGCGTCTTCGGGAATGACGTCGTGGAAGGCTTGGAGCTGTTTGACCCGCTTGTCGTCATAATCCGTGCGCGACGGCCAGAAAACATCAAGAACGTCGCAGCCGAGATCGCCGATCGCGCCGCCGTGGACCATGTCGGCCGGAAGGAGGAGGACATCGCCCTTCTCCATGCGGGTCACGCCGTCGAGAATGATCTCGTCGATCGCGCCGCGCAGGACGATCATGAGCTGCTCTTCCGGATGGACATGATGGGCAAAGTTCGTGCCGGGATCCATCCGCAGAAAGCTGAGCTGGGCGCCGCGTCCGGAAACGAGCCGGGAATGGGCTCCGGGCACAAGCTCGGTAAACTGAATATCGCTGAGGTCATAGACCTGACTCGGCTCGACCGTGGGGCTTAACGGAAAATCCCCTTCGGGAACTTTCGTGGGGAGCTTAGCGGCGCCCGCCTTTTTCAGGTAATCCAGGCGGGGAGGAGAGTAGACTTCGAGGATGTCGGCGCCCTGTTCTCCCGCTCTGAGAGAATTTTGAGCCGCTTTTTCGAGGTAGACGAAATCATTCCTTGGGGTCCGGCCGTGGGTTCCGTCCGGCTCTTCGCGGCCGAGGGCTTTCATCTCGACACGGGCTCCCTTGATGAGCTGCTCGATCGAGCCTTTCATCACGAACATGAGGCGCTCGCCCGGGAGCGTCTCTTGGGGAATCTCGGCACGGGGCTCCAGGGTCAGCCAAGCGACAAGAGTTCCTTTCCCCCAATAGAGACGGGCTTTTACGCCGGGCGCAATATCCGTGACCGGCAGCTTGTTGATGCTGGTGACAACGCCTGCTTCGAGGTTCGAAACGATATTTGATTTTGGGATATCCTTCCTGATGCGGACCGGGAGGTTTTTCTCTTTGATGAGCTGGTCGTTTTTAGCCTTCCAATCCGGTTTCGGCGCGCAAGCGGAAACCGCGAGAAGAGAAAATATGAGCAAGAGCGCGGATATCCAACGATTCTTGATTTTCGTTGTTTTACACATTCAGACCTCCCTAAACCGGGGTCAAACCTCAACTTTCAACATTTTCGCTAACCTGCCCCTGGGATGAGATCTTCCGGGCACAATGGTTTTCCATTTAGACAATGTTGAATGTTGAGGTTTGACCCCAATATTTTATTTTCCCAGCCGGTCGTGCCGATTTCCCATGTAAAGCCAGAGCATAGGCTCGTCCGTGTGGTTGATCGAGCCGTGGGGGACTTTGTTATTCGGAGGGATCAGGAATGCCTCTCCCGGCTCCTGCCATAACAATCGGTTTCCAAACAGCAGCAGGCTTCTGCCTGTCAACTGGCACCAAATCTCTTCGCATCCCGGGCCGTGGACATGGGGCTGGGCGATG
Source organism: Candidatus Aminicenantota bacterium (assembly GCA_026393905.1). Lineage (GTDB taxonomy): Bacteria > Acidobacteriota > Aminicenantia > Aminicenantales > UBA4085 > JAPKZH01. Next base: position 378 of record JAPKZH010000073.1, on the reverse strand, counting down.
TCGAATTTATCGATGGAGACGATGGCGAAGCCGACGGGGTTGGCGAATTTCGGGGCGACATCGTAGTTAAACCCGCGGCCGATATGGGCCCAGTGCATCCCGACATTTGGGATGGAGTTGTGATAGCTTCCCACGGACATTTCCTTGTTCGCCATGAAACCCGGAGTGATCTCTTCGATGACCATGATCATTTCCAAGGTCGCCTCGGCCGGGTTGGCAAAACGGTATTCGAGTCCCGCGGGGAGAAAGACAGCCGTTCCCTCCTCGACAGGGGCCTTCTTGCGGCCGGCTTCCACTTGACCGGTTCCCGACATCACATAGAAAAAGGCCTGCTCCTTGTCGTCTTTGAACAGCCGGGTGTTTGTGTGCGGCTCCAGG
>JAPKZH010000611.1 GCA_026393905.1 Candidatus Aminicenantota bacterium | reverse complement strand
CAAACTTGATCTCTCTGTATGCCGGGGTGAATCTCGGTTGGAACCGCGGCCGAAATCCCCAATACGAGATCCGATGGCTCAACCTCTCGCCTCGGTTCGGCCTGATCCTCCCCCTCTCCCAACGGAGAACCTCTCTCTTTAAAATTTCAGCCGCCCGTTATTACTTCGACCTTCCGTTGAACTATTTGGCTTTTGGGAATCCCGATGCGCCGGGCGGGCATGCCTATAGCTGGGTGGATGCCAATCAAGACGGGGACTACCAGGCTTCCGAAAAAGGCGATCTGCTGCGGCGGGAAGGACCTAAGTTTGCCGCCGTCGATCCCGGGATCCGACAGCCTTCCACCGACGAATACGTCGTTTCCTGGACTCAGGATTTCGGAGCGCACTGGGTCTTCTCTTTAGCCGGCTTTTACAGGGAAACAAGGAACCTCATCGAGACCGCCAATACCGGCGTGCCTTTTTCGGAATATGAGCCCGTCCCATTCTACGACGAAGGGGACGATCGAATCCCCGGCTCCCATGACGACCTGATGTTCACGGTCTACAATCAGAATCCTGAATCTTTAGGGCACGATTTTTACCTTCTGACCAATCCCGACGGCGCGATCCGGGTCTCGAGATACAAAGGGCTGGACCTGACCCTGGTCAAGAAGGCCGGCGAAAATGGAGTCTTTTTCCTATCTCTGACCGCGATGCAGGCCGTCGGAACGACCAGCCCGGGTAATACGGAGTGGGAGAATGATGACGGCGTCATCGGGACGCTCTACGATAACCCCAATGCCTCCATCAATGCCCGCGGCCGTCTTCGCTTCGACCGGGCCTACACGGCCAGGATCGGATGGAGCGTCAAAGCTCCGTTCGGGACGCGCCTCGGCGGCCTCATCAAGTACTATGACGGACAGCCGTTTGCCCGCAAGATCATCGTGACGGGCCTGAATCAAGGGCCGTTCTATATCCAAGCCCATCCCCGGGGCGTGGCCCGCTATGAATACAACATGACCGTGGATGTCAGGCTGGAAAAAATCATTCCCTTGAAAATCGGCCGTCTGAGGATCCTCGTCGACGCCTTCAACATCTTCAACAGGAACCTGGCCACGGAAGAGAATGAATGGACCGGGCCGGAATTTCCCCGGCGCTACGCCACCGAGATCCAGTCGCCGCGGGTCTTTCGCATCGGACTGAATTATGAATTTTAAAAAGCCTCATTCTGTAGTATAAATACATCCGCACAATCATGGTTCTCCAGTCCAAACAAAGGAGAGGACATGCTCGGAGCGGCGGAAAAAATCATCTTGATCCTGGTCATCGGCGGAACCGCGGCCGCTTTTTTGGCTCCCTTGGTTTATCGCTTCAGGATTTTACGCGCGGCCAGGCCCGAAGCCAGGTTCGACCGTTTCCTCGGCAGGCTCGTCCATGCCGTCGGGAAAATATTGTTCCAGCGATGCACTCTGAAGAACGAACGCGTCTTGACCGGCTTCATCCATGTCTTCATTTTTTACGGCGCGTTGACGTTCGACACGATGACCGTCAATCACATCTTGGAAGGATTGTTCGCCGATTTTTACCTTTTCGGCGAAACCCGCCTCGGGCTCTTTTTCTCTCTGCTTGTGGACGTCTTTGCCGTTCTGGTCGTCGTCGGCGTTCTCTTTTTCGCGGTCAGGCGTTTCATCGTCCGGCCCAAGGCCTATGCCACGACCCGCGGAGACTCGGCGATCATCTATGCTGCGATCGTTCTCGTCACTTTGAGCTACCTCTATTTTGAAACCTTCGCTATCGCCCTTCATCCCGAGACGAGCCGCTGGGCCTTCTTGGGCAGCCGTTTGGCCCAGACCATCAGCGACTCCGGGCTCTCGGCTGCCAGCATCGCCGGCCATTTCAGGATCTCTTGGTGGCTCCACATTCTCTTCGTCTTCGGTTTTATCGCCTATGTCCCGCACTCCAAATATCTGCATATGTTCACCGGCTCCTTCAACATGCTTGTCCGTTCCCCCAAGTCGGGTCGAGTCATGAATCCCCTGGACCTGGAGAAATCGGAGGTTTTCGGCATCGAAAAAGCCCTGGACTACACCTGGAAAGACCATTTGGATGCTTTTGCCTGTATGGAGTGCGGGCGGTGCCAGGACGTCTGTCCTGCCTTCGCCAGCGAAAAGCCCCTGTCGCCGAAAATGATTCTCTTCAATATGGAACAGCACCTGCTCAAGGACGGACGGAAGGTGATCGCCCGGAAACGGGACGAGCTGCCCGGCCTTGTCCCGGCCATCCACAGCCAAGACGAAATCTGGACTTGCACGACATGCGGCGCTTGTATGCATGCCTGTCCGGTGGAGATCGAGCACATCCGGAAAATCGTAGGGATGCGGCAGAGCCAGGTCCTCATGGAGAGCAAGTTTCCTGCCGAGCTCAACACGTTTTTCCGCAACATGGAAACCAACAGCAATCCCTGGGGCATCGGGTTTTCCAAACGGGCCGATTGGAGGGAAGGGCTTCCCGTCAAGCTCATCCGGGACCATCCCGGCGCCGAATACCTGTTTTGGGTGGGATGCGCAGGCTCCTTTGATGACGAAGGGAAGAAAATCACGCGCGCCTTCGTCGAGCTGTTGACGGCGGCGGGCGTCGATTTCGCCATCCTGGGGACGGAGGAAAAATGCTGTGGCGACTCCGCCCGGCGGCTCGGCCATGAATATCTGTTCCAGACTCTCGCCGCCGAGAACTTGGCGCTCTTCGCTCAATACAAAGTCCGAAAAATCGTGACGATTTGCCCCCATGGCTATAACACCTTCAAACGCGAATATCCGGCCTTGCTCGATCTCGTGCCTTCCCTCAGCCAGGAGGATCGGTCCAATCTGAAAAAAATCGAAGTTTTCCATCATACGGAATTCCTCCAAAGCCTTATCCGGGAAGGACGGCTGCCGGCCTTTTTCGGCGAGGCCGGATCCCTCACCTACCACGATCCCTGCTATCTGGGTCGGCACAACGGGATCCTGGATGCCCCCCGCGACATTTTATCCAGGATCGGTCCTGCGAAATTTTTAGAGCTCAAGAACAGCCGCGACCACAGCTTTTGCTGCGGCGCCGGCGGCGGCCTGATGTGGACGGAAGAAAAACTCGGCAAGAGGATCAATCACCTGCGGGCCGATGAGGTCATTGAGAGCGGGGCCGAAACCGTCGCCACGGCCTGTCCCTTTTGCTTGACAATGCTCCGGGACGCACTCAAGGATAAAGACAAGGCCGGGATCAAGGTCCAGGATATCGCCCAGCTGCTGGCGGAGCGCTTGAAAACCTAATTTGCCAAGATCTCACGAAAGGCCGCAATGGCGCGGTCGACATCTTGATCATCAACATCTTTGTGTGTGACCAGGCGGATGCCCCCGGTCAAGGCCAAAGCCAGGATTCCCCGATTTTTGAGCTCTGCCAGAAATTCGGCGACGGAAAGCCGCGGGTGGGAGAAGTTGAAGATGATGATGTTGGTCTCGATCGCCGCCGGCTCCAGGTCCACCCCCGGAAGCCCGGCCACAGCCGCGGCCAGCCGTTTGGCTCTCTGATGATCCTCTTTTAAGCGATCGACCATTTCCGTCAAAGCCACGATTCCAGCGGCGGCCAGGATGCCGACCTGACGCATCCCGCCGCCTAGAGCCTTGCGGATCCGCCGGCCGTAATCGATGAAGTCTCGAGGGCCGACAAGCATCGAGCCGACAGGCGCCGAGAGGCCTTTGGACAGGCAAAACATGACGGAGTCGGCAAGCCGGGCATATTCCTTCACGGGAACGCCGGATGCCGTGCCGGCATTGAAAATCCTTGCGCCGTCCATGTGGACCCTCAGCCCATGCCGATCGGCGATCACACGGACGGCCTGGAGATTCTCAAGAGGCAGCACCGCGCCGCTCCAGTTGTTATGAGTGTTTTCGACACAGATCAGGGAGGTCCGGGGAAGATGGACGTTCGGCTTTCGGATGTTCTTTTCGATGTCATCGGGATTCATGGCCCCTCGCCGGGACGCCAGCGGCCGGGGCGTGACCCTGGAAATAAACGTCATATGGGTCGATTCCATGTTATAAATATGGGAGCGGGCTTCGACAATAACTTCCTCAAGCTCGCGCGTCCAGGTTTTGACGGCGATCGAATTGCCCATCGTTCCCGAGGGGACATAAAGCCCGGCCTCTTTCCCCATTTTTTCAGCGGCTAGAGCTTCCAATTTCTGAACGGTCGGATCGTCTCCAAGGACATCGTCGCCGACCTCGGCCTCGGCCATGGCCCGACGCATTTTCTCGGTGGGCTTGGTCACGGTATCGCTCCGAAAATCCGAGGTTTTCATCATTGTCGATCGATCTCCTTTAGGGAAGGCTGCTCTCTGACAAAAGGAAAAATTTCCAGACAAAACCATTATAGAGGAAATAATCTCTATAGACAATCGAAATCGCCGGCACAAAATTGCCGATGGGGCTAATCGTCTATTACAAGCTCAGAGCATACCATTAAATAGAATAGAAATGACGACATCCGACGGGTGGCGTGGTTCGGGGGCCCCCGCCGCCCCGAGCGTTTGAAGCTGCTGACTTACTGCTTCAGAATAATCACGAAAGTCCGCGAGGGGCGCCGGGGGTGAACCACGACCGGACCCGTCGGGCGTTTCTATCGGCAATTTTGGGATCGCTCTCCGCCGCCTAATTCCGAACGATCTTATGGGGGAACGTAACCATTTCCCTGTTTACTTGGTTATGAATCTATGTTATAGATAATTTGGAACTTGCGGGAATGAATTTTCATGTCCGACAAGAAGATTTATGATATCACTCTCTATATCCTTCTCTACTTCGTCCTCTTCTTCTTAGCCGCCGACCTATCCTCCCAGATGCTCCTCAAAAGCGAGTTGGTGACGATTCCCGACCTTCGCGGAAAAGACCTGGCCGAGGCCAAGGCCGAATTGGCTAAAAAGAAAACGGGCCTGATCGTCCAGGCCAGTCAGTTCGACAACGCCTACGAGAAAGGGACGATCATCTTCCAGGAGCCGTCGGCGGGATCCCGCTTCAAGGTCAATCGGACGGTCAGGGTCATCCTGAGCCAGGGCAGTGAAAAAGTCCCCATCCCCAAGTTTGAATCCAGAAGCCTGGAATGGGCCAGCCAGGCGCTGAGAGAAACGGGTTTGCGAAAAGGCCGGATTTCCCATATCCACACCCCCCAATACGCCGCCGGACGCATCATCTCCCAGCAGCCCGCTGCGGCAGAGGTTGTCAGCCGGAATACGCCCGTCAATTTCCTGGTCAGCCAGGGTGCGTGGGAAGACAAATACATCATGCCCGACCTGATCGAAAAAAATTCCGCGGCCGTGATCCAGAGGCTCAGAGCCATGGAATTCAAGGTCAGCATCGACCACGACACTCTCTATCAAGGCCTTGGGCCCGGCATTATCCTCCGGCAGTCGCCCCTTCGCGGATTTCCGCTTCTGAAGCGGAACCAAATCTCCCTGGAGGTGAGCAAATAACATGGTCCTGATCGCTCCCTCGATTCTATCGGCCGATTTCACCAGGATCGCCGAAGCCGTTAAGACGGTCGAAGAGGCCGGCGCCGACCTGATCCATATCGACATCATGGATGGCCACTATGTCCCGAACCTGACGTTCGGGCCCCAGCTTGTCGCTTCGCTCAAGATGAAGACTTCGCTGCCGCTGGACGTCCACCTCATGGTAGATAATCCGAATGCGGTCATTCCCTGGTTTCTCGAGGCCGGCGCCGACTGGATCTCCATCCATGGCGAGGCGTCCGTCCATCTCCACCGGGACATCTCCCTCATCCGGGATTCCGGCCGAAAAGCCGGCGTGGCCTTGAATCCGGCGACGCCGATCCATGGGCTCCAGGATATTCTCAAGGACCTTGACTTTGTCCTGCTCATGTGCGTCAATCCGGGGAGAGGCAGCCAAAAATTCATCGAGAGGTCGCACGAGAGAATCCAACATCTCCGCCGCTGGATCCAAGAGCAACATTTGACGACCCTGGTCGAAATCGACGGCGGCGTCAACCTCCAGAATATCGACGTCCTGGCCAGAGACGGGGCCCAAGTCTTCGTTGCCGGCAATGCCGTCTTCAACGATCCCAATCCTCGACAGGCTGTTTCCCTCATGAAAGAAATAGCCGGGAGGGTCGATGCCTCATGACCGTCCTTGTCACCGGCGCCGCGGGTTTTATCGGGGCTCATCTTTGCCGCCGGCTTCTCGGCGAAGGACATGAGGTCATCGGTGTCGACAATTATGCGGATTTCTATCCCAGCTGGATCAAAGAAGGCAATATCGCCCCTCTGCTTCGGTCGAAAAAATTCAAGTTCATAGCCCGCGACTTGGCCGAGCTTCCTTTGAGAAAGCTGCTCAAGACCGTCGATACCGTTTTCCATTTAGCCGCCCAAGCCGGCGTTCGGGCCAGCTGGGGAACGCATTTTTCCGTTTATCTCAAGAACAACGTCCAGGCCACCCAAAAGCTATTGGAAGCGGCCAAGGATGGTTCGCTCAGCCGGCTGATTTACGCCTCTTCTTCCTCGGTCTACGGATTAACGCCGGACCTGCCCATGACCGAGACCAGCCGGCTCTATCCCCTCTCGCCGTATGGCGTAACAAAGCTGGCGGCCGAACAAATGTGTTTCCTCTATTGCAAGAATTATGGGGTTCCCACCGTGGCCTTGAGATTTTTCACCGTCTATGGCCCCGGCCAGCGGCCCGATATGGCCTTCCACAAATTTTTCAAGGCGATCCTGGATGGCCGAGAGATCGCCGTCTACGGGGACGGCCGTCAGACGCGGGACTTCACCTATGTGGACGATATTGTCGAGGCCAATCTGGCCGCTTCGAAGAAAGCCAAGATCGGCCATGTCTACAATGTCGGCGGCGGCCACCGGGAAGAACTAGCCAGCCTGTTTCCCCTCTTGGAGGCCATCTGCGGGAAACCGGTCAGGATCCGTTGGCTGGAACGACAAAAGGGAGATGTTCTTCATACCTGGGCAGACATCGACAAAGCCCGCAAAGAGCTTGGCTTCCGCCCTAGAACCGATATTCGGACCGGACTTCAACGAGAATGGGAATGGATTCTAAAGCTTTATTCGGCTCCGAAAAAAGCACTCTCCCGCAAAGGATGACTCTCATGAAAAGGACCACAGCGATTGGACTTATTTTTCTTTTTTGGGCAATCATCGCCGCGGCCGCCTGCGGGGCCAAAAAGACCGTGATCTCTCCGGAGGTGGCCTCTTCCGATGAAGCCCTGTACAAAGAAGGCGAGAAGTACCTAACCAAAGACCCGGAAAGGGCCCGCTTATATCTCCGACAGGTCATCGATTCCTTCCCCAAGAGCTTTTACGCCCAGAAAGCCAAGCTGGCCGTCGCCGATTCGTACTATAATCAGAAGGATGAGGGGAACCTGATCCTGGCCGCTTCGGAATACGGAGATTTTATCCGTCAGTATCCCTATAGCCCGTCGGCCTCTTTGGCTCAGTACAGGATCGGCTTGTGCTTCTACGATAAATCCTTGAAACCCGGCCGCGACCAGCAGAAGACCGTCCAGGCCCTGGCCGAATTCAAGAAAGTCACGAGCCAGTATCCGCTCAGTGAGGAGGCCAAGTTGGCCCAAGACAAAATCAAGGACTGCGAAGAACGGCTGGCGGAGCATACGTTCACGATCGGAAATCACTATTATCGGGTCGGGGCCTATAAGGCTTCGACGGAGCGGCTCTCGGAGATCCTGACCAATTACCCCTTGTTCACCGGAATGGACAAAGTCTATTTTTTCCTGGGCGATTCCTATTATCAATGGTCCCTTCTGCCCAATTCGCCGGTCAAAACAGACCAGAGCTTTCCCTTCTTCACCAAACTGGTCACAGATTATCCGAAGAGCAAATATGCGGAAAAAACCCAGGATCGGCTGAAGGAAATCCGGGCGGCCCAGAATTCGGTGAAAAAATGAGGAGGTCTTGATGAATCGATTCCGAGGCATATCTTCGATGCTGCTTTGCCTGGGGGCCGCGGCCTTTCTCATCGTCTCTCCGGCCTCAGCCCAGGAGCCCGTCCCTAAGATACGGATGGCCCCCGGCCTCAGCTTCGAATTCTTTTCGCGGACAGTCAGCTGGGATCCCGACCCGGCGACAAATGAAGACCGATACTCGTCCCCCATGAACGGCCTGCTCGGCCTGCTGCATCTCGACTACGAAATCCAGAAAGGCTCCCTGGTCGGAGTTCTTTTTGGCTACAGCCTGAGCGATTTCAACGGGCTTGTCTTCCGCCAGCTCCCGATTTCCTTCGACTATCAAGCGGGCAACATCGGAGGATTTCTGGTCGGTGCCGGCATCGACCAGAATTTGATCTCCGCAGGCTATTTTGAGATGAAGGGCATAGCCCAGTTCGTCATCTCTTTAGGTTCGACAAAAAACCTGCAGGTCACGACTTTGAATACGGAGGGCAAGCTGGATGCCAAACCGGACGACTGGATGAGGGCTCAAATCGGCCCTGTCTTCTCCTACAAGGGCTTCGAATACTTCTCCCCTTTTCTATCTTTCACTTACAATAAGCTCTGGGGAAAATTTACCATGACCGAGACCATCGGGGACTTGACGGGCTCGGAAGAAAAAAAAGTCTCCTCGAAAAGCATCGTCGGCATTTCTCTTGGAACCATGTTCGAAGCCTCTCCGAAATTCAGCCTGAAGGCGGAGGCGACCCTCATGCCCTATAAAAAAGGCGCCAATCAAGGCTGGGGCCTCGATTATGGCGGCTCCCTGCGGGCCACCATTTCTTTTTGAACAAGGAGGACGGAATGATAAGCCTGAACAAGCCAAAATTGTCCCGCAGCCTGATCCTCGTTCTGGCCCTGGCCCTCCTTCTCGGCATCCAAAAAGCCCCGCGGCTGCTTCCAGGAATAAATTATGTTCAAGCCGATTTCCTCCATCCACCCCAGGAATCTCATTATGTGCCCGGCCAGGTGATCGTGAAATTTAAGCCCAGCCTGTCCTCTTTTAAGAAGATGTCTGCCTTGAATGTCTACAGTTCAAGGATTCTGTCTAAAATAGCCAAGCTTGGGGCTTACCTGATCCAGATCCCCGCCCAGACAACCGTCGAGGAGATCGTCCAAGCCTTGAATAATAATCCTGATGTGGAATACGCGGAACCGAACCGCCTGTTGACGATCCACGTGACTCCCAATGATACTTTTTTTCAATACCAGTATGCCCTTTACAACAAAGGCCAGCAGGTCTGGGTCGTTCCGGGAAGCCCTCAGGGCAAGGCCAGCGCCGACATCAAAGCGCCCGCGGCCTGGGAGGAAACCAAGGGAATCGAAACGGTCACCATCGCCATCGTTGATACGGGAGTCGACCTTCTTCATCCGGATTTAAAAAACAAGATCAAAAGTAGCGGCCGGGACGTGTTCAATAACGATTTCGATGCCACCGATGACCACGGCCATGGGACCGTGGTCGCAGGCATCGCCGCCGCCGAGACCAACAATAATGAAGGCATCGCCGGCGTCGCCTGGAACTCGAAAATTCTTCCCGTCAAAGTGACCGACAAGGATGGCATCGGCCCGGAGGACAAAGTCGCCGAGGGAATTCGCTGGGCCGTCGACAACGGGGCCAACGTCATCAATCTCAGCATGGGAAGCGAGGAGCCCACCTTCTTGATCCGGGATGCCATGAAATACGCCTATGATAAGAACGTCGTCGTGGTGGTTTCTGCCGGAAACAACAATGGCCCGGTCAACTACCCTGCCGCCTATGATGACTATGTCCTGGCCGTGGCCGCGACCGACTATAACGACAACAGGACGTCATGGTCGTCGTACGGCCCCCAGGTGGACGTCGCGGCTCCGGGCGACAAAGTCCTCGGGCCCTATCCCGTCGCCCTCACGCCTGCCGGCTTCTTCCCCTATCTGCCCGGTACGGGGACCTCGTTTTCAGCCCCTCATGTGGCGGGCTTGGCTGCCTTGATCAAGGGCCTCAAGCCCTGGCTGAAGGTTGCGGATATTATGAACGTCATTCGCTACTCGGCCGACGATGTCAACGCTGCGCAGTTCAAGGGGAGAGACGATTATATCGGCTACGGCCGCATCAACATGGAAAAAGCGCTCGTCCCGATCAAGATCATC
>JAPKZH010000322.1 GCA_026393905.1 Candidatus Aminicenantota bacterium | reverse complement strand
TGATCGACGCCATCGTGGACGATTATTTCCTCGTCCTCGAGAAACAGGGTGAGCAGATCGAGTGTCTTGAGGACGAACTTGTCGCCAATCCTAAGCAAGGAACACTGCATGGGCTCCATACCCTTAAGCGGGATATGATCTTCGTCCGCAAGTCCGTCTGGCCGCTACGCGAGGTCATCAGCCGGCTAGAGAGGGCGGAATCGCCCCTGATCCAGAAAACGACGGGCATTTTCCTCCGCGATGTCTACGACCACGCCATCCAGGTCATCGACAATATCGAAACGTACCGCGAAATGTTGTCCGGCATGCTCGACACCTATCTTTCGAGTCTCAGCAACCGGATGAACGAGGTCATGAAGACGCTTACGATCATCGCCACCATCTTCATCCCGCTGACATTTCTGGCCGGGGTTTACGGCATGAATTTCAAGTTCATGCCGGAGCTCAATTGGCGCTGGGGCTATTTTCTCATCTGGGGCGTCATGCTGGCCGTCGGCATCTTCATGGTCTCCTATTTCAGACGGAAGAAATGGTTCTAGGATTAAGTCCTAGGGCCCGGGAGGCTTATTCATGAGAACAAAAACCGTCTTGATCATTGTCTTAATCATCCTGTTTGCGATTCTCCTCATCCAAAATTCGGGGATGGCGGCCCTCAAGTTTTATCTCTGGAACATTTATGCGCCCCAATTTATCCTTGTCTTTCTTGTTTTTTGCCTGGGATTTCTGGCCGGTTTTTTGACCGCGAAGACGGGAAGGAAAAAGGACCAGAGGGTCCCTTCTCAGAGGTCGACCCCGAGCCCCCTGAAGCCGCAGGCCTGAACAATGGATCGGCCAAAAGGTAGGCTGTCCCCTTTATAATTATTTCCTTACCCAGCGCGCGACCTCTTCGTGCGTGGCGAACCAGACATTTTTCTTGGCCCGGATGTGCTCGACGAGCTTCTCCAGCATCATCATCCGGCTGCGGTGGCCGATGTACTTGGGATGCATGGTCAGGACAAACAGGGTGCCTTCCTCGTAGGCCTTGTCGAATTCGGCGGCCCAGATTTCCATGACCTCGGCGGGCGTGATATGAGGCCGGACGCTGGTGAACCGGTCAAAGCCGAAATAGGAATAGTCGTCGAGGAGCCATTCCACGGGCAGCTCGACGACTCCGGCCGCTTTTCCCTCTTCGAGGATTTCGTACGGCCGGTCGTCGGCCATCAAGCTGCTGTCGTAGAGAAGCCCGAGCTCCCTGATGATCTTCAAGGTCGAAGGACTAAAATCCCAAGAGGGTGTCCGGATTCCGGCCGGAGCCTTGCCGGCGGCCTCCTTGAGCAGGCCGTAGGATCTCTGCATCAAGTCGCGTTCCTCCTTTTCCGAGAGGAGCGAATTCCGCTCGTGGATCCAGCCGTGCATGCCGATTTCATGGCGGCCCTTGGCCAGGATGGCCTTGATCTCACCCGGATGGAGCTTGGCCGTAATGGCCGGCACAAAAAAAGTGGCCGGGATCTTGTATTTATCCAGCAAGGCCAGGATCCTCGGGATCGCTGTCCTGGCGGCGTACTCGCCCTGGGAGAGGACACCGGGCGATAACTCTTTATCACGCAGGGCGTTCGTTTCAGCGTCAAAGTCGAAGGACAGGGCCACCGCGACTTTTGCTCCGTTCGGCCAGGCCTTGGGCGTGAGGTCCTTGCCGGCCCGGACCTTGTTCACGACGGACTTCACTTTTTCCAAACTCCACTGCCAGGCCTGCTCCTCCTGTTTTTGATTGGTTTGGGCGGCGAGCCAAAACACGGAATACGCCGCCAGGAGTCCCATGCCGATCAGAAATTTTTTCATCCTTGACCTCCTATTATTGAAGTCGGTTCTCTTCCATTTCATATGAGGAAAAATCGTCTGGGAAACGATCC
>JAPKZH010000487.1 GCA_026393905.1 Candidatus Aminicenantota bacterium | reverse complement strand
TATGATCCTGCTCACCATCGGGACCGGCATCGGCGGCGGGATCATCCTTGACGGCAAGTTGTGGCAGGGAAGCTGCGGCTATGCCGGCGAGATCGGACATATCGTTGTGAACCCCAGGGGCATCCGGTGCAAGTGCGGCATTCAAGGATGTCTCGAAACCGAAGCCTCTGCCCCGGCGGTCGTCAGGAAGTATGCGGCCCTTCGAAAAACAAACGAAGCGGTCACGGCCGAAGAAATCTATCACCGGGCCAAGAGGGGCGAGGAAGCCGCCCGCCAGGCTTTTGCTCAAGCGGGATATTATTTGGGGATCGGGCTCGGCATGGTCATCAACCTGCTCAACCCGGAGAAGATCCTGCTGGGCGGCGGTGTTATGACGACCGGCGAATACCTTTTGGCGCCGACCCTGGAAGAAACCCGGAGGCGGTCCTACAAGGCCACGTTCGCCTGCTGCTCCATCGAAAAAGCCAGCCTGGGCAACGATGCCGGTTTGATCGGGGCCGCGTCCTGGGCCAGGGTCAATCTAATACAAACGCAATAAATAAAGTGACAATGTATGGGCGGCGCTTAGGCCGCCCGAACGGGGATGTCATTTTAATTATTACGTTGATATTAGAATCTCCCTAAATTAGAAAATTGGATTCAAATCCAAAAAAAGGATTTGCCGCCCATTAAATTATTGGGTTCTCTTCCATTTCGTGTGGGTAGAAAAGAGAAACGATCCGGAGACGGCCGAAGCGATCATGGAGGGTTTAGCCTTCCCGAGTCCTCCTTCGAGGGCAGCCGGCTCGGAAGAAGCCGTCCGGACACTCTTGGAAGGAAACCCTTGGCATGGGTTTCCTTCCAACGTTCGCTACGCTCCCTGCCTTCCTTCCAAAGAGCACTATCCGATGTATCGATTATGCACATGGCGTTTGCCCCCTAAATCGAGGCCGGGAAGCGAGTTCTTCGCCGCCGAGAAGGGGGGCTCGGGAACGGCGTGAAAAACCCGGATGGGGAGCGAAGCCGTTTCCGGATCGTTTCCCATACAATTTTCCCCATACGAAATGGAAGAGAACCAATTATTGTTATTAAAGGCCGTTCGTTGGGGAAAAAATCAAAATAAACTTCTTTTTTTAGCACACGTTTCGCTTATAATAAAAACAAAATGGCTAGCCTTTTCCAAATAGGGAGGTCCCATGATTAAAAAAATTGTCCACGTCATCCCTGTCCTCCTCTTGGCCTTCGGCATTTCTTCCCTGAGCTTTGCTCAGCGGCAGACCGGCTCCATCCACGGCCAGGTCACCGACAAGGAAAAGAACCCGCTTCCCGGGGCGACCGTCTCTATTTCCGGTTCTGCCCTGATGGGAACGAGTAATTACGTGACATCGGAAACGGGCTTGTTCCGTTTTCCCTCCTTGCTTCCCGGCACGTACGAGGTGCGGGTGGAAATGCCGGGCTTCAAGACCCAGCTCCGGAAGGGCATCGTTGTCAGTGTTGGAAAAACGACCGATATCACCGTGGACCTCGAGGTTGCGACCATCGAGGAAGAGGTGACCGTCGTGGCGGCATCCCCCGTCATCGACATCAAGTCGACAAAGATCAACGTCAACTACAGCGCCCAGTTCCTGGCCAGCATCCCGATGAACCGTGACCTGTACGACATCCAGAACTCTGTCCCGGGCGCCATCTCCGAAGGCATCGATTACCGCCGGACTTCCTCCATTCTCGGCGGCACAGTCCGCAGCCAGCTCTACGCCCTGGACGGCGTCCCGATGAACGACCCGGCCACGAACTATTCCATGGCCAATATCAACGTCGACGTCTACGAAGAGATCGAGTTCGAGCTCACCGGCCATCCCGCCGAAGTGGGCCAGACCGACTCCACCTACCTCAACATCGTCACCAAGAGCGGCGGCAACAAATTTTCCGGCGGCGGCATCTTTTATTACACCGGAAAGAGCCTGGCCGAAGATTTATTCAGCCCCGAGCAGATCCGGTCCCTGAACGTCAACCCGCCGGAAAGCTTCACCGATGCCAAGGACTTCTCGCTCAACCTCGGCGGGCCCCTGCTCCGGGACAAGGCCTGGTTCTTTCTTAACGGCCGCCGGCTGACCTGGCAGCAGGCCTATGCCGGAACGCCGGAAACACGAATGATCAGGCTGGGATTCACGGACCCCAACAAGATCAACCACTACGGCCTTGAGCATCAGGAATGGCTGGGATTCGCCAAGCTGACCATCCAGGCCACCAAGCAGATCCGGTACATGGGCATGTTCCATTACAACCACATCTATGAGCCGATTTATTCGAATTCCGTCGGGAACGACGCCGCTTATGAATACCTCGAACGATGGGACCATGAAAACACGTACACGACAACCCACCAATTCAATATCGTCCTCAACCAGAACACGTACGTGGACGTCCGAGGCACATACATCCGCCGCTATTTCCCTCTCCACTCGATCACTCAGGGCGATTACACGTATTACGATTACACCCAGAAAGTCTATTGGGGATCGTCTCCGTACAACGACGAATACATTCGGAAAAAGATGCTGGGCTCGGCCTCGATCACCCGGTTCCAGGATGATTTCCTGGGCGCCAACCACGAGTTCAAGGCCGGGGCCGAGTTCGACCAGAGCGAATATCACCGCGACTGGTACAGGTCAAATCCGTATTATTTCTACTGGTATGACTATGTCAATAAAGATCCTTATTATTATTCGACCTCGAAAGCACAGGGCCGCCTGAGGATCAGGACCTGCACTCCTGAAAAAGGCATGTGGGACGTCCAGGACAACGCCCGCCGTTTCTCCGGCTACATCCAGGACAGCATCATCACGGGCAGGCTGGCCTTCAACCTCGGCGTCCGCCTCGACTATTCCTACCAATACGAACCAGAGCAGACGAGACCGCTGCTGAGATTCGAGGCCAGGCCCCCGCTCCTGAATCCCGCTATCACGGACTCCAATGCGCTCCTCGTCGCCCTGGGCGAGCAGCTTCGCAGCGAAGGCAAGATTTCCCCGTTCGACGCCTTGACGACGCCCTACAAGAAACCGGTGGAATTCACGACGCTATCGCCGCGCCTCGGCATGGTCTATGACATCTTCGGCAACGGGAAGACCGCCTTCAAGCTTTCCTTCGCCCGCTACTACGAGCCCATCTGGACTGCCAAATACAACGGCGGACAGATCTTCGGCGCCAGCTCGATCAATTACTACTGGAACGACCTCAATAAGAACAAGCTCTTGGACCTTCCGCCGACCGACAGCTACGTCGTCCAATCCTATCCCGAGCAGGACCCGAATTACTCTTATTATGGCAAGCTCAAATCACCGTATATGGACGAAATCACGTCGGGAGTCGAGCAGGAAATCGTCAAGGACTTCAAGCTCGGCTTTGAATTCATCTGGAAACAGAACAAAAACATCGTTGACGACTTCGACATCGTCAACGGCTACGATATCAACGCCTCGGATGAGAAGGGTCCCATCTGGCTGCCCTTCACCTTCGTCGATCCGGGTTGGGATGGCAAGTTCAGCACGGCCGACGACCAGACCATGACGATCTACGGCTTGAGAGCCGACCGCCCGGCGCCGATATGGAAAGGAGGCAACCCTCCCGAAGCCAAAAGAAAGTATTGGGCCGCGATCCTGACCTTTGATAAGCGAATGTCCAACAATTGGCAGCTCAAGGGTTCGATCCTGTACAGCTCCTTCAAGGGAAACGCCGGCGCCGAATACAGCCCGACCGAGGGCGAATCAGGCATGTTCGACAATCCCAACACTCTCATCAACACCTACGGCCCCCTGTCCTTCGACAGGCCTCTCCAGATCAAGATCATGGGGACGTACATTCTCCCCTATAATTTTATCGTCAGCGCTTACTTCCAGTTCCGGTCCGGAAGCCCATGGGGAAGATCTTTGGACCGGGTGTACTTCCCCAGCAATTACATGGGCTTCGGCACCTATGATTCCTATTACGCCGTCAACGCAGAGGTTCCCGGGACAGAGAGAAACCCCTCTTATACCAACCTCGATCTTCGTCTTGAAAAAGCCTTCAAGCTCGGCAGCGCCGGAAAATTGGACTTTTATATGGACATCTTCAACCTGGGCGGCCGGGGCGGAGTCAATGTCAACCAAAACCCGGCGGCAACTCTCCGCTACGACAAGACCCCCGCGACTTACGCGCTCTCGACGACCTACGGCCTCATCACCAGCATTTACGGAGTGCGCTCCATTCGCTTCGGAGCGCGCTTCAGTTTCTAGACCGGCGAAAAAAAGGGGCGGTCCGGAAACCGCCCCACTTCTCTTCTCTCGAAACGCCCTACTTGAATTCCAGGGCTTTCGTCAAGACTTCATTGCCTGTCTTGTTGGTCAGAGTGACATACAACAGGCTTTTGCCTTGACGAATCTGATCGACTTTCTGGCTGCCGACAATCAAAAGGGGGATCTCGAGGGCAAAGCTTTTTCCCCCCTTCTCGGCCAGTTCGGACTCATCGAGAACCACTTGATGAGCGCTTTTGTGATCCCAGACGAGCTCTTTTTTTGAATCCCGGAGCTCCAGCAAGACCTCCAGCGCCGTGGTCATTTTTTTCCCCTCGGATTTGAACCAGATCCGGCCATAAGGAACATCCAGGTTGACCACACCCTCGATCTTCTGCTCGTCCTGGGCCGTGAGCCTCAAGCTGGCATTGAAGTCGAACAGGCGCTTCTCCTCCTTGAACGTCTTCTGGGCCTCGCCCTGGGCCAGGTTGAGTTCGTGCATATACATGAGGTTGATATCCCGCAGGCCCGAGAGGTCGTAGCTCACCAGTTTGTACGATCCGGTGCAGGTGGGATCGGAAAATATCACGGGGAAATTCCCGTAGTACCAGATCTCGCCGCAGCGCGTGGAAGGGTCGCCGCCCATCGGCTGGGTGACCTTGTCCGTGGGCGGGCCGAACAGGATATAGATTCGTCCCCTGTCCGTCAGCCAGCCGGGGATCCCTTCGCTGGCGAACTGCTTGGTGGCCAGTTCGATGCGGTTGAAATACTCGATTTTGAATTCGTTTTCTTCCGTATCGGGGTCCGGGTCGCGCCGCTTCCAGAACTCTTCGATGAACTTCGGCTTCTCGGAATCGGGAAGTTCCAGGAAGATCTTACGCTCTTCACGGGTGACGATATACCGGACCTTGGATAAAAAATCGGCATTCTCCGGGGAGAGCTTTTGCTCCAGGTTGTAAAGCTTGCAGGAGGCGGACAGGGCGATCGCGGTCAGAAGGCTCAGAAACACTATTTTAGAAACGGTTTTGCTCATTTTTTCTCCCTCAAGGCCTGGACGTTCTTTCGGATTTGAGGCTGGTTGGGGCTGATCTCGAGGGATTTATCCCAAGCCGCCAGCGCTTCCTTGGTCTTGCCGAGCTCGAGATAGCATTCGCCGATAGAATTGAGCAGGTTGACGTTGACGCCGAAATGAGAGACGGCTTGGTCAAAAATCTCGACGGCCTTGGCGAATTCACGCAATTTTTGATAGGCCTGGCCGGCCAGGACGTAGATCTCGTACTTCGGAGACTGCGTCTGCGCCAAGAAGGGCTCGAGCACGGCCTGGATTTTAGCGTATTCGGCCAGGGCCGTATAAGCCTGGGCTAGGCCGAGGGCGATCTCCGGAGAACTTCCACTTTTCTGGAAGGCTTTTTCCAGGGAGGCTTTGGCCTCTTCGGCCCGGCCGGAGTTTAGCAGCTGGATGCCGACGAGATAATCGTAAATCGAATCCCCCGACTCCGGCATGAGCTTGGAATAATACCAGGGGCGGGGGATGGCGGCCTGGTGGGACACGTCGAATTCTTCCGAGCCGGCGATGAGCTCCCGTCCATCCGCAACCACGGAGACCTTCAGGTTATAGTGGGCCGGGACAAAATCGGCCAGCGGGAATTCTTCGAGAACATCGGGAAATTCGCCGACCTCCGGGATGGGACGATTTTTTTCAAAGGCCGTCCGGCCGTCTTTTAAAAAGGCAAACCGGATGAGCCCCGACCGCTTCTGCTCCGGATTGAGGCCGAAGACCTGGAAGGCCACGGCCAGCGTATCACTCTTCGTGAAGACGCGGCCCGGCTGGCAGTAGATCTGATAAGGACCGATCTGAAATGGTTTGATTCTCTTTTTGGCGGTGTCCGCGCGCCCGGTCTTATAGCCGAGGACAGGCAACGTCATCTGCAAGGCCGGGGATTCGCCGGGAATGACCAGGGTTTGCTCGAGCGAGGTGAATTCCTTGGAAATCTCATTCTTGACGAGGATCGAGAGCTTGTAGGTTCCCGGGATGAGCGGAAACAGGTCATTCAGGTCGAACGGCTGGACATTGGCCTGTTTCATCTGGGCTTCGTCCATATTCAGAGTATAGGTCTTGTCAAACTGATAGATCAGCTTCCCATCCAGCGAATGAACCACGCCGTTGAGCTTCAGGGTCGTGTAGTATTTGCTTTTATAGGCATTGACCGAAAGCCGCTTCGGCTCGATGGCATAATGCACGAAATAGAGGCCGGAAGGCTCCCGCACGACCTTGATCAGAGAATCGCTGTCCAGGTAGTTGGCGCTATATTCGACCTCGACCGTATCCTTGTATTGGAGAAACTTTTGGGCATAACGTTCCTCAATCTGGCTTCTGGGCGAGTTCTCGACCTTCTGGAGGAGCATGTCCGAAGCCAACGTCGGTCGGCCCACCGTGGATACGGACTCGCCCTGGATGAGAGAAAGAGAGACGTCCGCCACGGTCGGTTCGATCTCTCGCAAGTCCTGATAGGCCTTCAGATAGTTCCCGGGATCGCCGAAAAAGCCCGTCAAGAGGGCCTGCGGGCCGTCCTTGGACGGGCTGTATAATTCAT
>JAPKZH010000562.1 GCA_026393905.1 Candidatus Aminicenantota bacterium | reverse complement strand
TCGATGTCGGCTCATCGCATCCTGGGGCTGAAGCGGGTCCCAAGGGTCCGGCTGTTCGCCGGTTAAAGCGGTACGTGAGCTGGGTTTAGAACGTCGCGAGACAGTTCGGTCCCTATCCACGGTAGGCGCAGGAGATTTGAGTGGGGCGGTTCCTAGTACGAAAGGACCGGAACGGACGAACCTCTGGTGTGCCAGTTGTTCCGCCAGGAGCATCGCTGGGTAGCTATGTTCGGAAGTGATAACCGCTGAAAGCATATAAGCGGGAAGCACGCCCCAAGATTAGATCTCCCTCCCGCAAGGGCTGAAGGTCACTCGTAGACTACGAGTTTGATAGGCTGGATGTGTAAGTCCGGTAACGGATTAAGCTTACCAGTACTAATAGACCGTGAGGCTTGACCATAAAGTTTATTCAGACAAAAAATGCGTAAAGTGACATTCGGGGACATGTTCCAAAATCTCAGGATTTTGGTGCGTGTCCCCAGGAATGTCTGATCATGTCATTCGATTGCGGATTAGATTATAATCCCGGCAACCATGACGAAGGGGAAACGCCCGTTCCCATTCCGAACACGGAAGCTAAGCCCTTAGGTGCCGATGGTACTGCTCGGGGCACCGAGTGGGAGAGTAGGACGTTGCCGGGTTTTTTATTTTACAAGCTATCAAACTAACGGAAAGAATAAAGGAATGGGGGGCACGGGCCCTGATCGGTCATACTCCTCTCCTTTATTTGGATCACAATTTTATGGGAAATTCGGGCCATGCCAGCCCGGATCATCCCGACGTCAAAGGAGACGAGTATGAACATCTATGTAGGCAATTTATCCAGGGACGTTTCTGAGTCCGATCTCAAGGAAGCCTTCCAGGCTTACGGCGAGGTCCAGAGCGCGGCGATCATCAAAGAGAAGTTCACGGGCGAGTCCCGGGGATTCGGTTTTGTTGAAATGTCGAACAAGGAAGAGGCCGATAAGGCCATCGCCGGCCTGAATGGCAAAGAGCTGAAGGGCCGCAACCTGACGATCAACGAAGCCCGTCCGCGGACGGACGACCGGAAGCGCAGCGGCGGTTTCGGCGGCGGTCGGGGCGGCAGTGGACGCGGCGGCGGATTCGGCGGCGGCCGCCGGTTCTGATTCGCCAGCACATAAGCTAAAAACTCACAAAACCAGGGCAGATTTCAACGGGAGTTGAAGTCTGCCCTTTTTTTAATGGGGGTTCAGGAGGCAAAATGAAACAGATCGTCATCATCGGATCGGGGATGGGCGGCCTGACCGCCGGCAACCTTCTCGCCCGAAAGGGTCACAAAGTCACCATCTTCGAAGCCCAGGGCTCTCCGGGCGGCTACACCGCCGGCTTCCGGCGCCAGGGCTTCTATTTCGAGAGCGGCACTCTTTCATTTGAATCGTCGGCCCTTGTCTTCAAGGTCATGAAAGAGATCGGCGTCTACGACAAGGTCGAATTCGTGCGGCAGACAACGGGCGTTATCGCCGGGAAGATGAACGGCGTCTGCTCGAGCTACGAGGATTTCAAGCGGCTGGCGTATGATGCCTATCCCGACGAAAAGGATAAACTCGACCATTATTTTGGCGCGGCCGATAAAATGATCCGGGTCATGATGGCCGTCACGAAGCCGCGCGGCGTGACCGCCTACCTGGCCTATCCGATCCAACTGGCGCGGTTTGTCGCCCTTTACCGGAAATACTCCCGCGAAACGATCACGGATTTCGCGGCCCGCTCGTTCGGCCGTGATTCGGCGCTGTTTCAATATTTCAAGGATCTCGGCTACCCGGACATGTCGGCCGCCCTTATCGGACCGGCTCTCGTTTCCTTTTTGGACGACTACTGGACAGTCAAGACGGGCATGCAGTCCTGGGCAAACGCGCTGGCGGACAACTTCCGCGACTTGGGCGGGGAGTTGAAGCTTGGCGCGCGCGTTGACAAGATCGTTACCCGAAACGAGTCCGCCGTAGGCGTCGAATCGTTGGGCGTTTTCCATCCGGCCGATTGGGTTATTTCTGCCGCCGACTATAAAAAGACGTTTCTGGAAATGCTCGACAATTCATCCATCCTGCCGGACGCCTTTCGGAAAAAGATCAGTCAGACGGCTGTCTCGGAGGGGATCGTTACCGTCTATCTGGGCCTGGACATGCCGCCCGCCGAACTGAGGAAATGGCTGAAGGTCCCCCACGTCAGCTACCACGATAGCCGAGCGGATGCCGATGTTCGCCTGGGCGGAAACGACCCGGATTTTTTCCAGAGGGTTTCGGTCGGCCTATATTCCCCGTCGCTTCATGACCAGAGACTCGCGCCGGAGGGCAAGTCCGGACTGATGATTCAGGCCGTCGCTCCCTTCCGCTGGTTGGACAACTGGGGCGGCGGAGATAGGCAGAAATACCGGGAGCTCAAAGAGTCGGTTAAACAGGCTATGATCGCTACGGCCTCTGCCGTGATTCCCGGCCTGGCGGATCGGATCGAATTCTCCGACCTGGCGACGCCGCTCACGTACGAACGCTATACGGGAAATACCGACGGCGCCACCTCCGCCTGGAGCTGGAACCCGAAGAACAAATTCTACAAAAACGCCATCGGCATCCACATCGACACGCCGGTCAAAAACCTGCTGATCGGCTCTTGCTGGGCCAACCAGATCGGTGGGGTGCCGAGCGCAATCGGCGCCGCCCGCAAGTGTGCAAAGAAGATCGGTTAGAGGCTGTCCCTTCGGAAAACGGGAAGAGACCTCTTTCTTGAAGATATATTTGTAAAAGAAACTTCACGACGATCTAAGCTGTCCTCGAGGACTGAGGTGAGGCCATGAAGAAAACCCGATTTCTTTTTCTGCTTGGGACGATCATCGTATCGTCCTTGTCTGTGTCCTTGCGCGGAGGGCCGGAACCTCCGGCCGCGCGGGAAAGCCGGCGGGCAAATCCGCCGGCCGAAGCCGCAGGTCAGGAACGCCGCCCTAAGATCCTGCGCCTGACCAGCGCCGACTACACCGTTTCGGTTTCATCGAACGGCGCCATCATGGCCGTTGAAAAAAAAGCAGGCGGCGCGCTCAAAAACGACGGTCCTGATACGGCCGGGGAGATTATCCTCAAAGACCGCGCCTTCCCGCTGGCCAAGCCCGCCGTTGTCGAGAAGAAAGCGGGCGGTCTGCATTTTCTCTATGAAGTGGCATCGACACCAAAACTTCGAGTCGAGCTCGTCTATCGGCTGACGCAGACCGGAAAGTCGGTCCGCCTGGTGCGGGAGATCAATCTCACCTCCCCGGACGCCTCGACGGCGCCCGCCGCACCGGCGTCGCAGTCAGCGTCAGCTTCCTTAACGAAATTCGGGGCCGAGCTCACGGTCCGTATGCCGCTCGCTCCTTTCCGGCTCACGCCGGAAACCTGGCTGCCGCTCAAAAACGGCGTCGGGAGGGCCATGGCCAACGATAAGCAGGCCATGTATCGCTTCGCCGGCGCCCTTCGCTCCGACGGAGTTCCGCTCGCCATCCCCATGGTCAGCTTCATCGCGAAAGAATTCTCCGATCGGGTGACGGTGGCCATGGATCCTTATTATTCCGCGCTGTTTTCAGGCGATTCGGTGGAATGGACGTACCCCAAATCCGTCGGCCTCGAAAACGGCCGCGAGAGCCGGTCCATCGCCGCCATTTTCCACCCCGGCACTCCCGATGATGCCATGGCCGAGTTTTATCAGAGCGCCCTGCCCGACGTCGTGCCGGGGCCTGCCTGGCTCCACGACATCGCCATGGTCGATTATGACTATCTGAGCGAAGGCGGCCGCGGATGGTTCAAGGACATCGACGCCCTGAGCGCGGCTATCGCCAAAGAGGATCGCCCCAAAGTCCTGCTCTGCCTCCACGGCTGGTATGATTTCGTCGGCCGCTATAGCTTCAGCCGGACGACGAAAACGCTCGACCGCGAATGGACGGCCTTCTCCAATTATCCCAACGTCAAAAAAGATTTCCCCTTCAGCGTGCCCGTGGCCCTGACTCTCAGGAAGGTGCACCAGAGGCTGGCTTATGCCCGGTCGCGCGGCTTTCGCGCCGCCCTCTACTTCGGAGACGGTATGAACGCCGGTGAAGGCCTGGCCGATATCTATACCCCGGAGCGCGTTCTCAGGTGGGGCGGATGGCAGGGGCCGGATACCAAAGGCAAGACCTACGTTCAAAACCCGCTCTGCCCCGAGGTGCGAGATTTCTTCCTCGGCTACGTCAAGGCCCTTCTCCAGGAATACGGAAACGAGCTCGATGCCCTGGTCTGGGACGAAACGTTCCATGTCCCCGAGGGGAGTCTGGGCTCGGAAGCGCGGCCCGGCTACGCCGACCGGGCTATGATGCGCCTGGTCAAAGACATCACGGCCGAAGTCCGCGCCTTCAACCGGCGCGCCGGACGGGAGGTGGCCTTTATGGCCTCGGATTGCATCGGCGTTTTCAACTGGGTGACGAAGCCGCCCTACGCGCTGGTCGCCGACGGCACCTACCAGGACACGCACTGCGCTCCTGAAGCCTGGTCATATGGAATTTTCCCCAATTTCCGAAACGTCCTCTGGTCCTGCAACTGGGAGCCGGTCACGCACTGGGATTACACTGAATTCGGCGCGCGCAACTTTCAGACCGCCGTGGCCATTTCCAACGGCTGGGGCGATTACTGCGGGTTCGCGGCGATGTCGCCGTCGATGAAGCAAAAAGTCCTGAGGCTCTTCGATTGGCGCAAGCAGTTTCCGACGCGCTCCCGGACGTTCGATAAGCTCCCCGTCTATAAAGGAAATCCAGTCGTCAAATCCATCGCCAAAGAGGCCGGTGCCGGGATTTCCTACTTGAGCTGGGACACGGAGGGCGGCGACAGGGTGGATACGAACCTGCTGAGGGCGGACACCGCGGTTAAACTGCAATTCCTTGAGGACGGCGCCTGGCGCGACGCGCAAATGAGGAAGCGCCGTGTCGAAGACAGCGGGGCGGTTAGCTACGAGCTCAAAGCGGGCAGAGCGCGCATCGCCTGGAAAATTGAACCGGGAGCGATCCGGAACGTCGGCGGTGAGCTCAAGATTACGGTGAGCGCTTCCAGGGGGAGCGTCCCCTCCGCTCGCCTTCAATTTCCATTCGATCCCAAAATCACGCCGACCACAGTGCTTCCCGCAATTTGGCAAGACGACGGTATTTTCCGGCTTCCTGCGGTCATCAACGCGCCTGACTTTGGCCCGATGCTGCTCAAGGAAGCCGGCGGGCGGGATGTCCGCGGCCGGTTGGAAGGAAGCCGTCAAAAAAAAATCGTCGACCTCATGCTCGAACTTCCGGAAATCGGGACTGACAAACCGGTTACTCTGACTTTCACGCCGCTCCTTCTCTCGCCGCCCCCAGGGCTCCGCGACACCGAGATGTGGCAGGCCGCCCGGCGCGGCTGGCTCAACGCCCTCGAGCCTTGCGCCCGCTGGGGCGAGCAGGATAAACCGTTTAGCTCCCCGGCCGGAATCCTCGGGAACAACGTCATAAGCGATCCGGCCAGCGTCTCGCTCTGGTTTTACGCCGACCAGGCTTTCTGGACGCCGGAGGTAGCGCCCGACGTCTCCCTCATGCCGCTCGTCCGCCGGACGATCGATTACTGGCTCGACCAGCGTATGAGGCGCGATGAAAAAGGCCGTCCGACGGGCGAAATCACGGGATATTGGGACTACGGGAATTTTCTCGACGCCAACGCCTCGCCGCTCATCTCGGCTTGGGATTACGTCGAAGCGACGGGCGATCTCGACTGGCTCAAAGCAAGGATCGAGAGGCTCGAGCTGGTGGCCGACTTTCTGGCCCGCCGCGACGTCGATCGCGACGGATTCGTCGAAGCGACCCAGAGCGGAAACCGTGGGACACTCGTCCAGCCGAATCGTTCTTGCGCTTGGTGGGATGCACTCAACTGCGGCCACAAGGACGGCTACACAAACGCCCTGATCTATCGTGCCTGGCGCTGCTTGGCCGATCTCGAGGCGAAGCTCGGCCGGAGCGAAAGGCGAGCCGCCTACGCCCGGCTCGCCGACAGGCTCAAGGCCGTCTACGCTAAAACTCTCTACAATCCCCGGACCGGGTGGCTCGGCTGGTGGAAGAGCGCCGACGGCGAGCTCCACGACTACGCCTCGCCGACACTCAACGGGCTGGCCATCGAATACGGTCTCGTCGAGCCGGCACTCGGGCGCCAGATTCTCGACCGGCTCTGGAAAAAAATCGGCGAAGTTGGCTTCACGCGCTTCGACCTCGGTGTTCCGCCGATGCTCATTCCGGTCCGCCGGAGCGATTATCTCCAGCCGGACGCCATCGGCATTCCAAAAGGCGAGGACGGCACGGATACGTTCGGCCAATACATGAACGCCGGGATCACGGCCGGCCATGTCCTTCATTTCCTCGGCGCACACTATGTCCTTGGCCAAGCCGAGCGGGCCGACAATATTTTGCGGGCTATGCTCGAACGCCAGAAGCGCGGCGAGTTCGCCAATGGTGTCCGCGATGCAGGTGGGCAAGGCATCGACTGGACGACCTGGGACGGAAAGCCCAGCGGCTACGAAGGCTACCTCGCCGACAGCTTCCGCTTCCTCCAGGCTGTTCTGCTGCGCGAACCCGAGTTTCGGGCGCGCCTCTACCGCCCGCTCTTTATCCGATAGGCCTCTGCCGTTGGAAAAGCAGTCAGAGCCGCATCCCCGGTCGGGAGGAAGCATCCGCCAGAGATAGGAGTTCGGGCAATGTACCAGACCCCCCTTTCCTCCGCCCGGAAAATTGGGAATGACTGAATACGTCGTGGTCATTGATTATTGTCGAGAGAAACGCTCTTGCGGCTGAAGGACGGATTATAATCCCGTCTTTAGTGCAGCTTTATCCTCTGCCTTAGCCGGGGACGCGGAAGCGCATGAAGACCCGCCGTTCATATCGAGATGAGCACCGAGACGATCGTCCCAATCAAAACAACCCAAAGGATGTTGACATTGAGCCGCAGCGCGACAAATGTCACAACGGCAAGAAGAATACGGGTCAAGTCCCATGAGACGTTCATGGCAAAGCGCACTGTGACGGATAGAAGGAGTCCGACAAAAGCACACAAGATCCCTTCGATGGCCTTGTGGAAATGGCTGGACGTGCGAAGCCTGTCGTAGTATGGCGCGACGCCGACAACGACTAAAAAAGACGGCAAGAACACGCTGATCGTAGCGACAATTCCTCCGAGCGGTCCGCACAGTAAATAGCCTATGAACGTGGCCGTGATCACGATAGGTCCGGGTGTGATTTGCCCCAAGGCGATTCCGTTCAAGAGCGTGGGGCCGTCCAGCCAGCGGCGGACATCCACGATTTCATGGAACATTATGGGAACAGAGGCAAATCCGCCCCCAAACGCCAGAAGGTCTATCCTGAACATCAAGACCGCGAGCTTAAAGAGCCGGAGATCCACGGTGAACAGCAGACTCAAGACCACGACTGTCAACGCCAAGAGCACTGCGAGAGCTCGTGTAGAATAGAGTTTATGGACCACCGGCGTAGATCCCGCAGATGAGAGCCGGGCTTGGAAGAGTGCCAAGCCCATCACTGCGGCTAGCAGAATAACGGCGAGCGGACTGACTCCAAGGCCGAACAATACAGCCGCCGCGAGCGCGATGACGGGGCCTCGCCAATTAACCAGCGTCTTCGTGCCGAACGTCACCGCGGCATTAGCAACGATGGCCACCACGATAGCCCCAAGACCCGCGAGTGCGGAGACAACCATGGGAAGGGCGTGCCCGCGCACATAAAGAGAGGAAAGGACCATCATCATCATGAACGCGGGAAGACCGAAGCCAGCAAAACTCGCCGCCGCGCCTAGCAAACCGCGTGCCCTCAAGCCCACATAAGCGGCGGTCTGCATGGCGGTCGCTCCCGGGATGACCTGGCAAAGCGCTATTCCGTCACGAAAGGACGCATCATCCAGCCATTGTTTTTCCTCTACGGCCATTTTGCGGATGTAAGCTATCATGGCCGGTCCACCGAACGAAACGGCCCCCAGCCTCAGAAAGGCAAGAAAAAGCCGCGGCAGGCTTGGAACACCCACGGGGACGAGCTATTTCTGCCGGGAAAGCCGAAAGGTCACGGCACCATGGGGGCAAGTCACATCAAAATATTCCAAATTCTCCAAATCCTTCTGGTCGGTCACCGCCATGGCCATCCTCATGGAGTTCATCGCCGCGAAAGCCTGACAGCAAATGCCTCTGGGGCCGGGCGTTCTAGCATCAAGGAGATACGTTTCACCTTGTTCCGTTTTGGCCAAACCAGGGCATATTTTTGCATTCGTCCGGACGTTCAGGGCCTCACATTGGATTTGATGTGGAGTCAAGGCTTGCCCCCTTTCGTTGTTTTGCCGCCCGGCGTCTTCGGGCGGCAATCCCTCAACAGGGAGGGCGGGCAGTTGAGACTCCCGTCGGTGATCTTTTTAGGCTTGATCCCGACGCCGAAGACCTCAGCCAGGGCCCGGCCGCACTTTTCCAGGCTCTCGATAGGCATCTCATAATGCATCCAGTTTCCACGCTTCAGGCCTCGGACCAAGCTGGCTTCCTTAAGGATACGGAGGTGCTGGGAAACAGCCGACTGGGTCATGCCCAGCCTCTCGGCGATGGCGTTGACGCATTGGGGATGTTCCTTGAGCAGCCGGATGATCTTGAGCCGGGGCTCGGAGGAAAGCGCCTTGAACACCTTAACCTTGTCTTGCATTGGGTCTCCTTTCCGATGAGGAATAGTATATTAGTTTATTAGCATTATATAATATACTAATATACCGTAAGCTTGTCAAGCCCCCAGCGGGCAAAAAAGGCATTTAAAAGTAAGTTTATCGAAAACACGATAACTGTTGCTAAGACAAATCTCGATGAAGAAGCTTCTTAAAGACTCACTGGACTTAAAATCCCTCGTTGCGAAAGCTCCGCGTCAGTTTGAGTCCGGCCCTCGACAATCCTTGTTTCCTGCCCGGGTTCTTTCCATCCGATTTCGGCCATACGGTTACATCGGCGTAATGTATGCTATTTACGCCGAGGTGGGGAGGCGGACATGAGCGAGAAATGCATTCATCATAAAGATTTTATCGCGGCTCTCGACAAGTTCGGTGTCGGTGCGTGCCTGTGCGCCGCCGGGGCCGGCATGCGGGACGCTTTCGGAATGATGATTTGGAAAGGCCGATTGTCCCGGCATGCCTCACAGGAGTTTTTTCGTTCTTGACATCGCTTCGAGGCCGGCCTTATAGTCATTCCGTAATGCGCGGTCTCGATTCTAAGCCCAGAGGCAGAAAAGGCTCTGGCCGCGAAAAGACAAATCCATTATTGGCTTCGCGAGGAGAATCTCCATGAAAAAATCGCTGGTCGCCGTTTTTGCTTTATCGCTTCTCGCCGGGTCGGCCGCCGCCCAGGTCTGGTTCAAGGGCACAGTGGACGAGGCCGTGGCGAAGGCCAAGGCCGAATCGAAACTCGTCCTCGTCGATTTCTACTCGGACGGCTGAGGAGGCTGCCGACTGCTGGGTCAGCAGTTCTACGAAAATCCCAAGTTCCGTGATTTCCTGACCAAGAATTTCGTCGTCGTCCGGGCCGACCGCGATGACGAAAAGGGCGCCGAAACCTTCCAGAAGTTCGCGATTCGCGGCACGCCGACGACGATCGTCCTTGACGGCGCGGGGGCCGAGATCGATTGGATCGTGGGCTACAGCGCTCCTCCCGAAAAATTCCGGGCCAAGGTCGACAAAGCCCTGGCTGGCATTGACACGTTTAAAGCCTTGACGGCCGCCCGCGCGGCGAATCCCAAGGACGTCGCGACGGCCTTCAAGCTCGGCCGCAAATACGCCGAGCGCGCCAACGAGGGCAAGGCTGTCCCCTTGTACAAAGATGTCGTCGCCCTTGATCCCTCCGGCAAGTCGGGCTCGTTCAAGCCGGACTATATGAAGACGCCGGTGACGTATACCGAATACGCCGAATACGAAATCGCCCGCTTCCCTCTCCAGAGCCGCCGCGACGCCGCGTTGATGAAGGCTTACCTCAAGAAGTACCCCGATGGGCCGATGGCCAGGATGGCGTACTCGAGCCTTGATATCTTTTATTACGGCTCCGCGCCGGCGGCCGAGGCCGATGCCTTCTACACCGAATACACGGCGAAATTTCCCAATGAAACCTGGGTTCTTCAGAAATGGCTGACGAGGATCACGCGGGAAAAGACGTCTCTCGATAAGGGGATCCCACTTGCCGAGCGGCTCGAAGAAATGACCGACGCCAATCCCGATCCCTACGCCCAGGCGGCCATCGCCGAGTTTTACCTCGTACGGGGCGATAAGGCGAAAGCCGAGGAGGTCTTCGGGAAGACCTTCATCGATGGGCACCTTTCGAACGTCGCCTTCGGCCTGCTCCAGTACGCAGATTTCTGGGGGCAGCGCGGCGAGAACGCCGAAAGCGTCGAGGCCGTCGCCGAGGCGGCCCTCAAGCTCCAGCCCGAGAACATGTTCGTCCGTCAGCAGGCGGCCCGGGTCTTTCTTGCCCTCGGCCGGGAGGCCAGGGCGCTCGAGGTCTTCGGCCCGGCCTATGCAAAAACCTATTGGGATGAGCCGGGCGAGCTGCGATCCTACATTTATTTTTGGACTCAGCAAGGCAAAAACCTCGACGGAGCGCTCGCGGCGGGATTGAGGACGGTCGAGCTTAGGCCTCGGGCGTATTACCATTGGTCCGCGCTCGCCGACCTTTACGCGAAGATGGGCAATCACGCCGAGGCGCTCAAGGCGGCCGAAAAGGCGGTCGAGTTCTCAAGCCCCGCGGCCAAGCCCGCCATGCAGAAGAATCTCGAGAAGATCAGGGCCCAGGCGCCTCAGGAAAAATAAGGGAGCAATAGTCAGCAGCTCATTTAAAGATTTTGTTAATTTTTTTCCCCGATTTTCCAAATATTTTATCGCGTCCGTTGTCTAAATAAACGGAGACGGATATCCTTTTGCTAAAGGAGGAGCCATGAAACGCCGCGATTTCCTGGGGGCTGTCGGCAAAGGCACAGCGGCCGTCTTTGTCGCCCGCAATGAACTTTTTCCTTTCCTCCAGGCGGCCGGACAGTCCGGGGCGGGGCAAAGGCCGAACATCGTCCTCATTCTTGCCGACGACCTCGGCTATGCCGGCGTCGGCGTCCAGGGATGCGCCGAAATCCCCACGCCCAGTATCGATTCCATCGCCCGCAACGGCATCCGGTTCACGCATGGCTACGTCTCGGCGCCGCTCTGTTCTCCGACGCGCGCCGGCCTGATGACCGGCCGCTACCAGCAGCGCTTCGGCCATGAAACGAATCCCGGACCGATCAACCAGGCGCAGCCGGATTTTGGCCTCTCTCTCGATGAGCCGACAATCGCCGAGCGGCTGAAAAAGCTAGGATATGCGACAGGCATGTTCGGCAAATGGCATCTGGGCTTCCAGCCTCAATTCCATCCGACCAAACGCGGCTTCGATGAATTTTATGGATTCCTGGGCGGCGGCCATTCCTACATGCCGGGAAGCCGGCGGATGAACGACGGCTCGATCCAGCGCGGCACTCAACCTGTCGAAGAAAAAGAGTATCTGACCGATGCCCTGGCCCGCGAAGCCCTGTCGTTCATAGACCGCCGCAAGAACGAGCCGTTCTTCGTCTATCTCCCCTTCAATGCCGTTCACGCTCCCATGGAAGCAGGCCAGAAATACGTCGACCGGTTCAAGAATATCAAGGACGACCTCCGCCGGACGCATGCCGCCATGCTCTCGGCTTTGGATGATGCGATCGGCGGGGTTTTAAAAAAGCTCCGAGACCTCAGTCTTGAGGAGAAAACCCTCGTCATCTTCCTCAGCGACAACGGCGGACCCACGGCGCAGACGACCTCCTCGAACGCCCCGCTCCGCGGCTTCAAAGGCCAGGCTCTCGAAGGCGGCATCCGCGTCCCGTTCATGATGCAGTGGAAGGGGACGTTGCCCGCGGGAAAGGTGGACGACCGGCCCGTGATTTCGCTCGACATCCATCCGACCGTGGCGGCCGCTGCCGGCGCCGCGATCGACCCGGCCTGGAGGCTCGACGGCGTCGACCTCGTGCCCTTCCTGACCGGCGCAGGGGCCGGAGCGCCCCACGAAACTCTCTACTGGCGGATGTTCGCTAACCAGCGGGCGGTCCGCCACGGCAACTTCAAGCTCGTCTGGTCGGGGCCGGAGGACGTCAAGAAGCTCCAAGCGCTATTTGATGCTTGGAACGCCGAACTCGCAGAGCCGAAATGGAAACCGGCCCCGCAGGCTAAGATCAAGACGACTCCGCTCACGGCCAACCAGCGGGCCGCCCTTCCCCAGCCAGGTAAGGGAAAGACGTGGTTTGACCGCCTCGATAAGAACAAGGACGGCAAGCTCACTCCAGAGGAATTCCCTCGGCCGCGCATCTTCCAGATAATCGACACAAACGGCGACGGCTTCGTCACGATCGAGGAAGTCCGGGCATTTTTAAAGATCATCGGTCGATGATATCGCGACGATCCGGGGCCGGGGGATATATTTTTGGGGGACGGGAGGTCTCTGTTTTGAGCTTATTGAAAGGGAAAGTCGCGCAGCCCAGAAAAGCGATTTCTTCCCCCGGAGCGGCGAATCCCAAACCCTGTAAAAAATAATTTCCGGTTATCGTCGAAATGTGGTATAGTATAAAAGATTACAAGCCGCCGTGGGCGGCTTGGGAATCACGCATAACTTGCGCATCGAATAAAGGAAGGGGCGCGGGCCCTGATCGGTCACATACTCCTCTCCTTTATTTAGATCACATCTTTAAGGGAGACCTGGGGATTTGCCTTCCCGGGTCAAACCCACGTCAAAGGAGACGAGTATGAATATCTATGTAGGCAATCTCTTACGGAGCCTTTCCGAGACCGAGCTCAAGGAAGTGTTCCAGGCGTACGGCACGGTCCAAACCGCGTCGATTATCAAGGACAAAATGACCGGAGAATCGCGCGGTTTCGGATTCGTTGAAATGCCGAACAAAGACGAGGCCACGAAGGCCATCTCAAGCCTGAACGGCAAGGACCTTAAAGGCCGCAACATGACGGTCAATGAGGCCAAGCCCCGGACGGAAGGCCCGCGCGGCGGCGGCTTCGGCGGCGGCGGCGGCAGACGGTATTAATTCCGTTTCGCTCGGCCTGAATCCCTTTTCAGTTTCCCTGAATTCAAGAGAAGCAGAAGTCTGTACGAAGACAAAGGGGACGGTTAATCCAACCGTCCCCTTTCTTCTTTTCTACCTAAGATGCGGGTGGCGGTTAAAGCCGGCGGCCCGGGCCGAGGCCTAATGCGCCGGGATGAAAAACATAGAGAAGCCGCGGATGATTCGGTGAAGCCTCAGGTCTTCTCCTTCTTTTGATTCTGCCTTATGAATTCGATCCCGGCGTCTATTTTACGGCTTAGGTCGGCAGGATACCAATGGCCGATGTTGGGGGTAATGACGAACTGATGGGGAAGGCCGGCAGCCGTCATGATCGCGTCCATGTCCTTCTGCTGGCCCAGGCGGTCGGCGTTCTCCATTTCCGTGGTCAGCAGGACTCCGCTCACGCCTTTCTCCTTGGCCTTCCGGATGTTCTCGGCGGTGAAGCTCTCAGACTTGGCAGGGCAGAGGACGATGAATCCTTTCGCCGGGACGAGGCCGTTGAGTAGGACTTCGAAAACTGCCGTCGCGCCCGCCTCGTCCCATCCAATTCATCGATGCTGCAGGACGTTCAGTTCAGCTGGAAGCGCTGCCTCGGCGCATCATCGTCATCGGGAGGGGCCCTCACCTCATCCTTCACCTTCTCTACATGTTCCCTGAAGGCCCGAAGCGATTGCCACGCTCCAACCCGACCTGGTGCTTATCAAAGGTTCCTCGGCCGAGCGGATGAGCGACGCCCTGGCCAAAATTGGAATCCCGGTCGCCCACCTCAGCCTGGAAACGCCCGACGAGTTCTACCGGGACGTGGCCAACGCAGGAATCATCTTGGGGAACGGAACCCGGGCCGGCGAGATCACGGCC
>JAPKZH010000274.1 GCA_026393905.1 Candidatus Aminicenantota bacterium | reverse complement strand
ATCGGCTCCATCGCCGGCCGAGACTTCTATCCAAACGGGAACGTCTATTGCGCCACGAAAGCGGCCGTCAACGCTCTGTCCAAGGGCTTGCGCCTGGATCTCGTGGGCACTCCTTTGCGCGTCAGCCTTGTGGACCCCGGCATGGTGGAAACGGAATTCAGCCTGGTCCGCTTCCATGGCGATGGAGAGCGCGCCGCCAAAGTCTATCAGGGCTTGACCCCGCTCACGCCGGACGATATCGCCGATGCGGTCCTTTTCTGCGCCACGCGGCCGCCCCACGTCAACATCAGCGAATTAGTCGTCTATCCGACCGCTCAGGCCTCGGCGACCCTGGTTCACAGAAAATAGCGAGCCCGAGCTCGCCTTCCATCGCGATTTTTTTTTGAAGAATCACAGCCTGCCGTCGGTTTCCTTGTTGAGGCGCTCAAAAAATTCGACCATGAACCTGTGCCGCTCCCGGGCGATCCGTCTTCCTTCTTTGGTGAAGATGCGGTCCTTGATTTTGCCCAGCTTGATCAGATACTCCCTGTAGGCCGTGTCTTCTTTGGTGTAGGGCCTCGTTTTTAGAATGTCGATGTCCTTGTTGTGCAGGCGGGCGCCGACTTCCCCGGCGAACAAAAACGCCCGCCCGATCCCGACGGCGCCGATGGAATCCAGCTTGTCGGCATCGAACAGAATCTTGGCTTCCTTCGAGATCGGCACGGCCCGTTTCCTGAACCGATGGGTCCGAATACAATGGACGACGCGCTCGATCGTTTCCTTGGCAAGGCCGTGCGCCTTCAGGATCTTGCCGGCCATCGAGGCGCCCGCTTGGGAATGGCATATTTTTCCGTTCGAGCGGTCTTCTGCGGCACGCCCAATATCGTGAAGCAGGGCGGCCAACCTCAGGATTTCCAGGTTTCCCCTTTCTTTTTTCCCGATCCTCAGGCACAAGCCGAGGACTCTTTGGGTGTGGTCCCAGTCATGGCTTCCCCGGGCGCTCCGGAAAAATCTTTTCGCTTCTCGTTCGATGTGTTTGAAGAGTTCTTGGGGAGCGGACCTTTTCGTCATGGAGGATAGAGATCGACCTACTTTAGGGCGGCGTTGAATGATACGTCGAGCTTGAATTTATCATCTCCGAGGAGGCCGGCTGACGTAGACCAGGCCTTGCCGACAAAGCGTTTGGCTTCGCTCTTCGCCAGTTCCAGCTCGAAGATTCCCATGGCGCTTCCCTGGCGTCCTTCCCAGTAGTAATCCGTCCTGAACACTTCGCGGTTCTTGTCCAGCCAATAGCAAACGCCGGTCAGAGGCTGGCCGGAGTGGAATCTCATAAAATCGAACTCGCTCGTCCAGCTATCCGCAGGCACTTGGCGGTCGACGATCAGCAGGAGGACGGGCTTCCTGTCGTCCTTCTGATCGACATAGACGAAGGCATGGGTCAGCGGGACAACTTTCCCGTTTCTGTCGAATGTTCCCTTGGCCTGGCCGCTTTTGAGTGCTGCCTTCGTCTCTTGGGCCGCAGCCGCAAAAACAATGATGAAGGGAATCATGATC
>JAPKZH010000003.1 GCA_026393905.1 Candidatus Aminicenantota bacterium | reverse complement strand
AGTCAAGGCAGCGCTGGAGGGCGCCGAAGACCGCTCGTAACGACTTCGGAGCTGTGTAAGGCCGCTGGTCCAAACCGTAACCGGTCGCGGAAAGCGATTTGCCGGATTTTTTCTGATGGCCAAAGCAGCGGACGTCGACCCGGCAATGCTTGGAAAGCTCGCGCGTTAAATAGTCAACATGGATGCCCGCGCCGCCGTAAATGTGAGGAGGATATTCGTTGGTAAAAAACAAAACTTTCATAGAATCCTTTTCATTGCGGTATGAACGGCAGACTTTTCATCAGTAGACGGTGGTGCATGAGCACAGGTCACATATTACCTCAACAATTGATGTTAGTGAATCAATTTGTAAGCTATAGGGGGACTTTTAAACCGAACGACGTTCCAAGGGGAGATAATATGAAAGCGCGTCCCCGCTGGTATAGAATGAGTTGGTTCTTAGCGGAACTTAACTCAAACCAAACGGAGGCGCGCCCACATGACGTACCTAGGCATAGATTATCATAAAGCAGACTCGTTTGTAACGGCACTTGATGAACATGGAAAAAAGATATTTCACGGAAGACTTCCAAATCAAGAGAAGGCTTTTGAGACGCTTCTTGGGAAGCTACCCGGACCTTTTAAGGCCGTTATCGAAGCTTCGAGGACTTGGCAGGTGATGTACGAACTATTACAGAATGTTGGAGTGCCAACAGAAGTGGCTCACACCACGCGTGTTCGCGCCATTGCCGAAGCGCAGGTAAAAACGGATGCTCGGGATTCAGAGATATTGGCTTATCTTTTGAAAGCCAACCTTATCCCGAAGATCCATGTTCCTGACACAAAGATTTGTCTTTTAAGGCGTCTGGTTCGCCAAAGGATATATCTTGTTCAAACAAAAACGCGTCTTAAGAATCGGATCCACCAGCTTTTGGACCGGAATCGTATCGTTAATCCCGGATTCTCAGATATTTTTGGAGTTGCCGGACGTCAGCATTTAAAGAGATTGATCTTGCCGGAAACAGAAGAGCTGTGCCTTGAGGGAATGTTAAATCACCTGGAATTTATTTTCTCCCAGATCAAGGAGCTTGATACGTTGATCTGTGAAAAGGTGGGGAATCTTCCGCAGACCCAACTTCTCGAAAGCCTTCCTGGCGTCGGGAAGGTGTTCTCTGCTCTCATGGCTCTAGAAATTGATTCCATTGAACGATTTCAGGATTCGGCACACCTGGCTTCTTATGCTGGACTTGTCCCCAGGACGTATGCCTCCGGAGGCCGGTCTTATCAAGGACCTTTGGTAGCCGGCTGCAACCGTTTTCTGAAGTGGGCTTTCGTAGAAGCTGCTTGGTCGGCCTTGACCAAATCGGTCTATTGTCGGCATTTTTTTGAAAGAATTAAGAAGCGTCTTGGCGCTAAGGCAGCTATTGTTGCGTTAGCTCGCAGACTGGTTCAAATTGCTTATTTGATGTTAAAAGAGAAAAGATTGTACGAAGAAAGACCTTTTCAGGTCGCCTTCACTAACCTCTAGCTTTCGGAGCTCTTCAGGGAGATTAAGGGGCCTGGAATTCAACGAGTGATCTTGTCGGTTCTTTTAAAGAACGCGACCCAGAGAAGATTAATTTTAGATTCAATCAGATCATATTGAATTCGGGGATTGACAAAAGCTTTCAGAGAAGGGGTTAAGTGATAGCCAAAATTATGAATTATTTTTGAACGAAAATAGGCCCCTGCGTCGTCCTGTATGGTGAGGACAATGAATGGGAGGTTTTCGTTATTCCAAGAGGACCCAGGAAAGAAAGTTCAACGGGGTATTATCATTGGATTAATCGGGGTGTTAACCAGAAGAAGCTCTTTCACTTTAAGGACGACTTTGATGCATTTCTCAAACTGGTTGGGGAATATAAAGAACGTTTTAACGTTGGCCTTTTTCACTATTGTCTCATGACCAACCACGTTCATCTGCTCATCAAAACAAACGATCTGGAGTCTCTGGTTAGGTTTTCTTATTATGTCCAGAGGCGATATGCGTACTATTATTGCAAGACCCATCAATGGCATGGGCAGGTATTTCAACGAATGTATAAGAGCCTTCCTATTGAAAAAGAGTCTTATCTTTTGGAATGCGGCCGATATATAGAAAGAAATCCGATTCGAAGCAAGAGAGCCAAGACCGCAGCCGAATGGCCTTATACAAGTTACCCCTTCTATGCCTATGGCCGGGACAACCCCCTTTTAGCTAAATCACCTATGTATCTGGAAATGGCTTCATCGGATAAGAAACGGCGGGAGATATATCGGGAATATATTGATCAGGACCGCGCTTATGATGAGCTAGTGGATAAATCCTTGATGCTGGATGGCTAACCTCTTCTCTGAAAGCTTTTGTCAATCCCCGAATTCAATATGATCTGATTGAATCTAAAATTAATCTTCTCTGGGTCGCGTTCTTTAAAAGAACCGACAAGATCACTCGTTGAATTCCAGGCCCCTT
>JAPKZH010000358.1 GCA_026393905.1 Candidatus Aminicenantota bacterium | reverse complement strand
TACCCATGGCGGAGCAGTTTTTCCTATCACGCTGGTCAATGCCCGCCTCTACGAGATCGGCCGGGGATACGGCCGCAAAATGGACACCCAATATTACGTCACCGTGGGTGTGGGGGTCTGGTCGCCTCCGATCAGGATCGGAACCACCTCCGAGATCGTCCAAATGAGGGTCAAGTTCGGCTCCTGAGAAGGCAGGAAGCACGGGGTCAAAGCTACTCATTACGCATATTTCTAATCTGATTTTTGCGTAAAGAGTAGCTTTGACCCAGGATTTTTACGAATTCTTATTTATCGTCCAGTTGACAGCGAGTCGCGCCTGGAATAAATTCATCTTCATACCACGGATCGTTAACCCTCATGTCAAAGGAGAATCAACCATGAAATTATGGATCAAGCCTGCCCAAAGCGTTTTGGCGTTGCTGCTTTTGGCCGCCGCCTTTTCGACAGGCGTCGCCCAGCCGTTCGACGCAAAGTATTTCGCAGGGATGCGCTGGCGCTCAATCGGACCTTATAGAGGTGGCCGGACCAGGGCCGTCGCCGGAGTTCCGACTCAACCCAATGTTTTCTACATGGGCGTCTGCAACGGCGGCGTGTGGAAGACGACCGACTACGGCGTGACATGGAAGCCGATCTTCGACAGCCAGCCGACCGGCTCGATCGGAGCCATCGCCGTGGCGCCGTCTGATCCGAACATCGTCTATGTCACGAGTGGCGAGGGGCTGCAGCGGCCCGACCTTTCAACGGGCGACGGAATCTACAAGTCGACCGATGCCGGCAAGACCTGGACGCATCTCGGCCTGCGCGACGGACAGCAGATCCCGCAGATCATCGTCGATCCGCGCAATCCTGACCGGCTGTTCGTGGCTGTTCTCGGCCATCCGTACGGCCCGAACGAAGAACGCGGCATCTTCCGCTCGACGGACGGCGGCCAGACGTTCCAGAAAGTGCTTTACAAGGACGAAAACACAGGTGGCTCCGAGCTTGAGTTCGATCCCGTCAATCCGGATATCGTCTATGCCGGCCTTTGGGAATCGCGGCAAGGTCCTTGGGAGAATGCGGCCTGGAGCGGCACCGGAGGCGGCATCTTCAAATCGACCGACGGCGGCACGACCTGGCGGCAACTGACGAACGGTTTGACGACGGGGACGGACGCCGTCGTCCAGGCCAACCTCGCCGTCGCTCCGAGCAACCCGAATCGCATCTACGCAGCCATAGCCATGACGCGCGGCACGGGTATCTATCGCTCGGATGACGCGGGCGAGAACTGGACGCGCATAACGACCGACGGACGCCCGGCCAGCCGTATAGGCGGCGGAGATCTCCCCAGGATGGCGGTTCATCCCAAAAATCCCGATATCGTTTTCAGCGACAGCACGGTAACGTGGAAATCTATAGACGGCGGGACGACCTGGACAGGTTTTCGCGGCGCTCCGGGCGGCG
This sequence comes from Candidatus Aminicenantota bacterium, assembly GCA_026393905.1. Taxonomy (GTDB): domain Bacteria; phylum Acidobacteriota; class Aminicenantia; order Aminicenantales; family UBA4085; genus JAPKZH01. The sequence continues at coordinate 2,991 of JAPKZH010000358.1, read as the reverse complement.
ACGATTATCAGAACATCTGGATCAATCCGAACAACCCGGACATCATGTTGCTCGTGGCCGATCAGGGGGCCATCATTACCGTCAACGGCGGCCAGACGTGGAGCTCTTGGTACAATCAGCCGACCGCCCAGCTGTACCACGTCGCGGCCGACAATGCCTTCCCTTACCGCTTGTACAGCGGTCAGCAAGAGAGCGGGTCGGCCGGCGTAGCCAGCCGCGGCAATCACGGCCAAATCACGTTCCGCGAATGGCAGCCGGTCGGCGTCGACGAGTACGGGTACGCCGCTCCGGACCCGCTCGATCCGGACATTGTCTATGGAGGGCGGAGCGTGACGCGATTCGATCGCCGGACAGGCCAGGTGCAGAACGTCGGGCCGAAGCCAATCCGGTCCGCAGATTTCCGGACCGTACGCACGCAGCCCGTTCTCTTTTCTTCGGTCGATCCTCACATCCTCTATTCCGCGGCAAACACGCTGTGGAAGACAGCGAACGGCGGCCAGAGCTGGCAGCAGATAAGTCCTGACTTAACCCGAAAGACCTGGGAAGTGCCGGCGAGCGTCGGAAAATATCGAAGCACCGATGCCGCAAAGCCGTCCCAGCGGGGCGTTATCTATACGATCGCCCCGTCCTATCTCGACGTCAATCGCATCTGGGTCGGCACCGACGACGGACTGATCCATATGACGGTGGACGGCGGAAAGAATTGGAAGGACGTAACGCCGCCGCAGCTCACGCCATGGGCCAAAGTGTCCATTATGGACGCGGGCCGCTTCGAAGCGCAGACTGCCTACGCGGCCATCAACACTCTCCGCCTTGACGATATGCGGCCGCATATCTACCGGACGCACGACGGCGGAAAGACCTGGACTCATATCACCAACGGGATCCCCGACGGCGCTCCCGTCAATGTCGTTCGCGAGGATCCCAAGCGCAAAGGCCTCTTATTTGCGGGCACGGAGCGCGAGATCTATGTATCTTTCGATGATGGCGATCATTGGCAGTCGCTCCGGCTGAATATGCCGGCGACGTCGATGCGCGACCTTATCATCAAGGACGACGACTTGGCGGTCGCGACGCATGGCCGCGGCTTCTGGATCCTCGACGACATCACGCCGCTCCGCCAGCTCAACCCAGAGGCCATCGCAGCCGAAGCCGTCTTGTTCAAGCCGCAGGTCGCGGTCCGTGTGCGCTGGAACATGAACACCGACACGCCCCTGCCGCCGGACGAGCCGGCCGGGGAGAACCCGCCCGACGGCGCCATTATCAATTATGCGCTGAAGTCGGACGCGTCGGGGCCGGCGACGCTGGAGATTTTCACCGGCGCGGGCAAACTCGTCAGGCGATATTCGAGCACAGATCCTGCAGAGATGCCGGATTCGGCGACTGCATCGGTGCCGCTGTATTGGTACCGGCCGCCGCAAGTACTATCGACGACAGCCGGCATGCATCGCTTTTTATGGGATATGCACTATCAGCCCCTGAGCGGAGCGGGTGGGCGGGGCGGGCTTCCCATCGCGGCCATTGCCCATAACACCGCGCCTTCGTCGAATTCGCCTTGGGTGGCGCCGGGGCAGTACACCGTCAAGCTGACGGTCAACGGAAGGAGCTATACGCAGCCGATTACGGTTAAAATGGATCCGCGCGTTAAGACGCCGCCGGCGACTCTTGCGGAGCAATCCAATCTCACAAAGGCGCTATACGACGGTGTGCTCGAAACGCAGGCGGCGCTGCGCCAGCTCCGGGCGATCCGCGGCCAAGTGAAGACGCTTCAAGAGCGGGCCGGCCAGGGGGCCGTGTCACAGCCGCTGGCCGATTTTGACAAGAAGGCGGCGGCGCTGGAGGGCGGCGGTGGCGGGATGGGCCAACGCGGTGGCGGAGGAGGTGGCGGTTTCGGCCCAGGCGCGGGAGCCGGGCAGGACACGCTCGCCGGCATCAGTGGATCTCTGAGCTCGTTGATGGGGCTGCTGCAGGGCGCCGACGCTGCGCCGACGAGCCAGGCGCTCGGAGCAGTCACCGAACGCAGGCAGGCCCTCTCGAACTTAATGGCGAAGTGGAACGCGCTCAAGACGCAGGACTTGACGAATTTGAACGTTCAGTTGAAGGCGGCGAACCTTCCGGCCATCGAGATCAAGGACTAGCCGGCCTAGGATTGGGGTCACCTAGGATTGGGGTCAAACCTACTCGTTACGCCCCTTTATCCAGGGGAACATGCGTAATGAGTAGGTTTGACCCCGGATTATTTTCATTGTCCCCGAAGGTGAACCCACGGGGAGATCCCGACCGCTCCGGATCAGGCCGTTCCGGCAAATTTCGTCAGTTTCCAGCAATCCTTGCAGAGGGGTTCATGTCCGTGGCCGCGTCTTCGAAAAAAACGGCCGCAGCGCGGGCATTCGATCATCTCCGACTCGGGATCTTTGATTTTCTCCGGCCCCTTGCTTTTGAAAAAATTCGAGAGCGAAAGAGGCGTCATGTTTTCTCTCTTCCCCTAAGGATGAACCTATTCTAACACGAAAAACGAAAATGCAACAGGAGCCTCGGAGAATTCCTGCAATTAAGCCTGTTCATAATTCATCCATCCTCTGAGTCTCTTAGGCAATAAGAGGATTTGGCGAGGAAGCATAGGAGGAGTCGCCCCCTTTGTTTGGAAGGGGTCTTCCCTTTTAAATTGACTTTCGATTCTTCTTAAAAAAGCCGATAAATGAATGACTGGTCTGAAGATTCGCCGATGACTCAGCGGAGGCGTTTTAGGTCCTTTTTTGCGCTTTCCAGGGTGGGGTCGAGCTTCAGGGCGGTCTTGATGGCCTCCACGGCCTCGACCTTGCGATTCAGCTTTTCCAGCGTCTGCCCCAACCGCCAGTAGGCCTGGGCGTGGGATGCGGACGTCGGCTCGGGCTCCTGGGTAAGGTATTTGCGGAAATAGCCCTCGGCCCGGGCAAAATCCTTGCCCTGCTGATAGACGAAGCGTCCTGCCTGAAAATATGGATTCAGGTT
>JAPKZH010000588.1 GCA_026393905.1 Candidatus Aminicenantota bacterium | reverse complement strand
TTGACTTTTATTTATGACCAGAATACGATAATGGTCATAAGTCAATGAGAAAGATCGCTCAGAGGGACGATATCCGGGACCTCATCCTCGACGGCGTGGACGCCCTTCTGGCCCGCTTCGGCTTCAGGAAAATGACCATGGAAGATCTGGCCCGTGAAGTCGGGATCGGGAAGGGCACGATCTACCTCCATTTCCCGAGCAAAGAGGAGCTGGCGCTGGCCCACATCGACCGCATCGCCGAGAGGCTTCTTCTCCGGCTTCGCGAGATCGCGGCCGGACCGGGATCCTCGCCGGAACGTCTCCGGCGGATGCTCCTGGCACGGGTCCTGCACCGGTTCGACAGTGTGACTCATTATTCGCAGAACCTCGATGACCTGCTGTCTTCCGTGCGCACGCCTCTCTTGGCCCGGCGCCGGGCCCATTTCGAGAAAGAGGCCGCGGTTCTGGCCGAGGTCCTCCGCGACGGCTGCGCGCAGGGCGTGTTCTGCAGCGCGGAGATACGAGCCTCGGCCCAGGCCCTCGTCTGGTGCACGAATTCCCTTCTGCCGTTCAGCTTATCGGCCCGGGAACTGGGGGAACGCGACGAGCTGGAACAACGCGTCACCGGCATTGTTGACCTGCTGCTCAAAGGCCTCCTCCGCCGCTCGCCCGGTCCTTCGAAGCGGCGGCGGTGAGGGGGGCGAATTACGATTCAATCTCAGGAGGTTTGGAATGAATAAAAAATTTTCTCGCTGGATGTTTGTTGTCCTGTTGCTGGCTGCACTGGGGGCCCCGGCCGCCCTCGGCCAGGAGGCCAAGGGGGCCGTCCTTGATGCCGCTCAAAAGCAGGCGATCGTGGACCAGATCTCGACCCTGCTCAACAAGAACTATATCTTCGCCGAGACGGCCAAGAAAATCGAGGATCGTCTCCGGGACCGCCTCAAGAGCGGAGCTTACGACAAATTCTCGGCGCCCCGGGAGTTCGCCGAGGCCGTGAACAAGGACCTCGCCGATGTCGGCCATGACCGTCATATGGGCTTCGCCCACGCCCCCGCCCAAGCGGCCGAAATCGCCCGTTTGCGAAGCCGCAACGAGGAGGAGGTCAAGGCCGCCCGCGCTCGCGAAATCGAGGCGGCCAAACGGAACAATTTCGGCTTCCGGAAAGTTGAACGGCTGGCCGGCAACGTCGGTTACCTGGATTTCCGCCAGTTCGCCTCGGCGGCCGATGCGGGGGCGACGGCCGTGGCGGCCATGAATTTCCTGGCTCATTGCGACGCCGTGATCGTCGACCTGCGGCAGAACGGAGGAGGCGACCCCTCGCAAATACAATTGATCAGCAGCTACTTCTTCTTGGAGCCGACGCACCTCAACGATCTCTATTACCGGGCCGCCAACTCGACCGAGAATTACTGGACGCTGCCCTTCGTCCCCGGCCCGCGGATGGCCGGAGCAGATCTTTATGTCCTCACGAGCGCCCGTACGTTTTCCGGGGCCGAGGAATTTTCCTACAACATGAAGAATCTCAAGAGGGCGACTCTGATCGGCGAGACGACGGGAGGCGGCGCGCATCCCACCGACGCCATGATCGTCCAGACCGAATATGTTTTGAGGGTCCCCGTGGGCCGGGCCATCAATCCCTATTCCAAGACCAATTGGGAAGGGACCGGCGTCACCCCCGACGTCCCGGTTCCGGCCGCTGAGGCCTTCGACCGCGCCTACTCCATGGCCCTGGACAAGCTGCGAAGCAAGGCGACCGACCCCCAGCGGAAGCGCGAATACGAGTGGATTCTTTCCGGACTCGCGGCCAAGGCCAAGCCCGTCCTTCTCGACGAAGCCGCGCTGAAACGCTTGGCCGGCGAATACGGGGAGCGGAAAGTCGTTTTCGAAAACGGCGGGCTTTTCTACCAGCGCACCGGCCCCAAAATAAGGCTGACGCCCCTGACCGAGACTTTGTTCGAAGTCGAGGGCCTGGATTACTTCCGGGTGGAGTTCCAAGTGAAGGACGGGAAGGTCGTCGCCATGATCGGCGTTTACGACAACGGGGACCGGCTGCCCTATCCAAAAACGAAATAGCGCCCCGGCTAGCCCGGCGTCGGCGGGCGGAAGGAAGGACGGCTTCGCCTTCTACATGATCTGCTTCTTCCTCGTTTCGCCGTGCGCAGTTCTCCTCCAAGAAAAAAATCAATAAATAGAGAAAATTGCGTTCTGAGCACGTCTAATCTCTAGGAAACTTCAATAAAAACGGACGGCTCATGCCAACAGTGCTTATATCTGGAAAATACCGTTTCTTTTTTTTCAGCAATGAAGGCTCTGAAGAATGTCATATTCATGTCGAATCAGGCGAAAATTATGCGAAATTCTGGCTCGAGCCTATTGACCTCGCCAAGTCTGTCGGGTATAACAATAAAGAACTGAGCGAGATCCGAGGAATTATTCTGCATAATGTCAAACACTTTAAGGAAACGTGGGATGCGTACTTCGGTTTCAAAAGAGCCTGAAATCACTGCCGTCAACGTCAGCTTCGATAAGGACATGATGCATGTCCAACTCAAGGATAGAAGGGAAATCAGCGTGCCTCTTGAATGGTTCCCCAAACTTAAGGAAGCCCTTCCAAAACAGAGGAAAAATTGGCGCCTGATTGGCCGAGGGATTGGGATTCACTGGCCGGATCTCGATGAGGATATTTCTGTCCCAGACTTGCTCAAATAATCAAGAGAATGCCCGCTCTCTCGCGATCAAAGACGCCGAGGGGGAAATGAAGGAAGGCTACGCCGTTTAACTGAGCCGGATTATTTCAAAATTTTAGCGGAACTTCGAACGCCTTCCCCGTAGATTCATCGGTGAAGGGGATTTTCTTCTCTTTAATCAATTGCTCTTTCGCTGGAAACTTTTCACCCTTAATGATTACGGGTTCTCACCTCACTTTCGGTTGCCCCGCGCTCTTCCATGCGTTCCCTGGCATGAGGATGAATCATAATGGCCATCACAAAGGAGACGCTCGTGATGGGTCGATTATCTCAGAGTCACACTAATCCAGCGATGGATAGAGGTGAAATACATCTATTCTTCTTGAATTATCCTTGGTTGCCCAACCGCGGACCTCGGAGGCTCCGTCCGGGGCCTTATCCCCCATCTCGCAGCGCTTGATTCGGCCGACGCCGATGAGCCGGTTAAGTTATGAGGATACGAAAACCAACCTTGGGATAAAAGTGGGGACGTCCCCACTTTTTCCCGGTTGTTTTATCGTCCTTGACTACTGGTCGCGGCCGGCGATATCATGATTTCGTAATGAAAGGCCTCATTTCCGAGCCTAAGGGCCGACGGATGCGCACGGCGCAAAAAACGAAATTCCTATCAAATGATCCCGGCCCGTCGCCACGGCGGAAATTCGATCCCGGCTTTTCCCGCACGGTTCGGTACGGCCGAACAGCCGGCCG
>JAPKZH010000071.1 GCA_026393905.1 Candidatus Aminicenantota bacterium | reverse complement strand
GCCCTGATCAACTATAAGCTGGCCCTTCTGGACATCAAGATCCGTTCCCTCTGGGATTTCGATAAAAATGTTTCCATCGTCGAAAAAATGTAGGAGGATGGCCGTGAAGAAAACAACGATCGCCTTTCTCAGCCTGGCAGCCCTCCTGGCGCTCTGGAGCTGCAAGCAGGAAACCCTCAGCGTGGATACGGAGACGACCATCACGGTCAAGGCCGCCGAGCTCAAGCCCAAGGCCATTCAGGAGTTTGTGACCGCGACCGGAACGGCCTTCCCCATCCGCGACGTCCAGCTCAAAACCGAGCAGGCGGGCCGGTATCTTCTCCACGCCAACGCCCGGTCGGGCCAGCCGTTCCGGATGAGGGAAAGTGTCAAGAAGGACGAAATCCTGATTTCGCTGGAGAATCCGGAATTTGTCAATCAAGTCGCCTTTGATTCAAAAAAGCTGCAGCACGAATCCGCCCAGCGGGAATACACCAAGCAGCAGGGCGTCTATGAAAAAGGGGGAATCACTCTCAAGGAGCTGGCCGACGCCCAAAGGGCTTTCATCGACTCGACCTACAGCTTCGACAACTCCTTGCTGGCGCTGAAGAAGCTCGAGGTCAGGGCTCCTTTCGACGGGGTCGTCGTCGACCTGCCTCATTTCACCGACGGCCAATGGATCGAATCGAATACGCTTGTCATCCGGATCATGGACTATTCCCGCCTCTATGCCGACCTGACCTTGCCCGGAAAAGAGATGGACCGGCTGTCCCAGGGCCAGCGAGTTCTCGTCACCGATTACAGCCAGCCCAACACGTCCCTCTCGGGGATCCTGACCCAGATTTCTCCCGCTCTCGACGCAGAAAGCCGCATGTTCAAGCTGAGGATCGAGATCCCCAATCCCGGCCTCCGTCTCAAGCCGGGCAGCTTCATCAAGACGGACGTGATCGTCCAGGAAAGGACCGCGGTCTTGGTCATCCCTAAATCGATCATCCTCGACCGCCGCGGCGCCAAGACCGTCTTTGTCGTCGAGCGGGGCATCGCCCTCGAAAGGAGGATCCAAACCGGGATCGAAAACGTCGATGAGGCCGAGGTGACGAGCGGTCTCAAGGCGTCGGACCGTGTCGTGACCGAAGGCTTCGAGACGTTGCGCACCAACGCTCGGGTCAAGATCATCGAGTAAGGGTTTCGATGTTCAAGCTCGCTCGATTTGCGGTCAAATATCCGACGACGGTCGCCATGATCGTCCTGGCCGTCCTCCTTCTCGGGTACATTTCGTACCAAAGATTAGGGATGGACCTCCTGCCCCGGATCAACAGCCCCAGGCTGTATATAGAAGTCCAGGCGGGCGAACGGCCGCCGGAGGAGATGGAAAAACAGTTCGTGGAGAGGACCGAATCTCTCGCCTCCCGCGGCCGGAACGTCACCAACGTCTTGTCCCTGTCCCGCGTCGGCAAAGCCTTGATCACTGTCGAATACCAGTGGAACACGGATATGCAGGAGGCCTATCTCGACCTGCAGAAGGCGGTCGCCGATTTCGGCCAAAACAGCGGGGCCGACAGCATCGCCGTCACCCAGCTCGACCCCAACGCCCAGCCCGTCATAACGGCCGTCCTGGCCCATGAGGAAATCACCGACCTGGACAAGCTGCGGCTGACGGCGGAAAACAACATCCGGAACGAGCTCATCCGCCTCCCCGGCGTTGCCGCCGTCGAGCTCTTGGGAGACCGCCGACGGGAGATCGAGGTCAAAACTGATGCCTACACCCTCGAATCCTGCGGCCTGACCATGGACCAGCTCGGCTCCACGATCCAGAACTTCAACCGCAACCTTTCGGGCGGCTCGATCACCGAAATGGGGATCCGCTACACGATCCGAGGCGTGGGCCAGCTGACGTCGCTCGACGACATCAGAAACCTCATCGTCGCCTACAAGACAAAGGAGGCGACGAGCCAGCAGCCGGCGGCAAGAACTCCCATCTATCTTCGGGACGTGGCGGATGTCCGGTTCGTTCTGAGCGAGCCGGAGAACATCGTCCGCTACAACGGCCGGCCGGCCATCGCTCTAGAGATCTTTAAAGAGGCCGGGTCAAACACCACGGCTGCGTCGAAGACCATCCGCGACGAACTGGATTCTTTGCGCCGGTCGCTTCCCGGCTATCAAATCCACCTCATCCAGGATCAGGCGAGCTTCATCAAGGCCGCCATCGGCGAAGTCGGGCAATCGGCGATTCTCGGCGGCATCCTGGCCATCCTCGTCCTCTATTTTTTCCTCCGGAAGATCGGCGTCACGGCTATCATCGGCTTGGCCATCCCCATCTCCATCGTTGCCACGTTCAATTTGATGTATTTCAACAACCTGACCCTGAACATTATGACGCTCGGAGGGCTGGCCCTCGGCGTCGGCATGCTCGTGGACAACGCCATTGTCGTCGGAGAAAACATCTTTCGCCATGTCGAAGGGGGCTTGCCCATTGATGAGGCGGCCGCCCGCGGAACGGGGGAAGTCGGCGGGGCCATCACCAGCTCCACTTTGACCACGATCGTCGTTTTCCTTCCTATCGTCTATCTCCACGGGATCTCCGGCGAGCTCTTCAAGGACCAAGCCTGGACGGTCGCCTTTTCCCTGCTCTCTTCGCTCCTGGTGGCCATGGCCGTCATCCCGATGCTTTTTTCCCGGGTGATCAAGCCCGGGAGCATGGTCGCCGCGTCCAAATCCGTGCGGTTCCTTTTTTACGGCCGGGTTCTGGAAGGAATCCTGCGAAGGCGATGGATGGTCCTCGGCCTGGCCATGGGATTGATCGCCGTCGCAGCTTTTTGCCTCCGTTTCGTCGGCAGCGAGTTCATGCCCCAGCAAGTCCAGGATGAGTTGGTGATCAACTTGAAACTCCCCGAAGGGACCGGTCTCGACCGGACGGAAGGCGCCGTCCGGAACATCGAAGCCATGATTCAGCAACGGGCAGGTGACCGGCTCGACCGTATCTTCGCCCGGATCGGGCCCAAGGGAACGGCTCAGACGACGTCCGAAGCGCTCGAAGATGAGAATAATGCCGTCCTTCAGATCGGCTTCAAGAAGGAATCTCTCCCGTCGCTCCAGGGTGTCATCGCCGGCCTGGAAAAGGAGATGTCGGCTATTCCCGACCTCTCCGTCGAATTCGTCAGGCAGCAGACGACGCTACAGACAGCGATGGGAACAGAAAGCGCTCCCCTCGTCGTGGAAATCAAGGGCAAGGACCTGGACACCTTGATCAAGCTGGCCGACGGCGTCAAAGCCAAGCTTGCCCAGCTTCCCGAATTGACCAACGTCGAAACCAGCTTTCAAGCCGGCCGTCCCGAGGTCGATATCCACGTGGACAAGGCGCAGGCGGCTCGATATTCCTTGAGAGCGGACACCATCGGCAACCAGGTCAAGAGCGTTCTTGCGGGCAGCGACCTGGGTGAACTGGAAGACAAAGGAGAATATGTCAAGATCATGCTCCGCAACCCGAAGGTTTCAGTCGGGAAGCTCCAGGACCTCGTCCTGGTTGCTTCCTCCGGCCTTCGTGTTCCCCTGAGCGACGTTGCTCGGCTGATCAGGACGGAATCGCCCCGGGAGATCATCCGCAACAACCAGACCCGCGTCGCTGAAGTCCGGGCGCAGCTCTCTGGTCCGACATCGTTCGACAGGGTCGTCGCCCGGGCCAAAGAAGCGACGAAGGACACGGTCCTGCCCGAGGGATATTTCATGACGATGAAGGGCGAGGAGCTCCTCCGCCGCGAGTCGTTCAAAAATCTCAAATTCGCCCTGCTCCTGGCGATCGTTCTCGTGTATATGGTGATGGCCGCCCAGTTCGAATCCCTGATCCATCCTTTCATCGTCCTGCTTACGATCCCTCTCGCCGGCGTCGGCGCCATCTTCCTCATGTTGATCCTGGGCGTCCCGTTCAACATTATGTCGATTATCGGCCTGATCATGCTGGCCGGGATCGCCGTGAATAACGCGATCGTCCTCGTGGACATGATCAATCAGAACCGGCGGGCCGGCATGGGGCTCGATGAAGCGATCGTCTTCGCCGGCCGGAACCGGATCCGGCCCATTCTCATGACCAGCCTGACGACGATCCTGGCCCTCGTTCCCATGGTCGCGGGCATCGGCGCAGGCGCTTCGCTCCGGGCGCCGATGGCGGTAGCCGTGATCGGGGGGCTTATCAGCTCGACGCTTCTGACACTGGTCGTGATTCCCGCCGTGTACCGCCTGATCGGAAGACGGCCCCTGGCCGCGGGAATGAAAAGATCATGATCGAGTTCTTCCTCCGGCGTCCTATGTTCGTAGCCATGCTGCTCACCGGACTGTGCCTTTTGGGCGTGATCTCTTATCTGCAGCTGCCCATGGAGCTCTTCCCGCAATCCGAGTCGCCGCGGATGGTCGTCATCGTCAGAGGCGGCCAGACCTCGGATCCCGGATACGTCGAACAGCACGCCGTTATCCCCATAGAGAGCGCCATCGCCGGATTGGACAAGATCGAACGGATCGAGACGCAGATCGACCAGAGGCGGGCGACGATCTATGTCTATTATGGAAAAGACGTCAATCTTAAATACGCCTACCTCAAGCTCCAGCAGTGCGCCGCCGCGGTCCGGGCCAAGATCGGGACCGAGTTCACCATCGCGGTGTCGAAAGCCGACACGGAGCAGCTCTCCAACCGGTACATCATCCTCCAGGCCCGGGGCGAAGGGAGTCTCGATCAGATCCGGACGGTTATCGACGAAAAGATCACGCCTGACCTGATGAGCATCGACGGCGTCGCCAGCGTGGAAGTCTACGGAGGCCGAAAACGTTCCATCGAGGTCCTTCTGGACGAGGACGCCATGAAAGCCTATGGATTGACCGTGGGCCAGGTGTCGTCCAAGATCGCGGAACAGTCCGGCAAACGCCTCTATCTTGGCCAAGCCCAGGACGCGCGGAAAGAGTATTTCGTCAATCTGATCAGCGAATATACCGAGCTGCCGTCTATTGGAGACTTGGTCGTCAAGGACAAGGGGCCCGTCGTCCTCAACCAGATAGCGAAAATCACGGAAGGGGGCGCGGACGAGCAGACGATCTCCCGTTTCAACGGCCAGGAAGCCGTCACCCTCTCTCTCCAACGCAGCTGGGAAGCCAATTTGATCAGCCTCGCTCGCCGGACCCGTCAGGCTGTGGCCGCGCTCAACACGAAGGTTAAGCCGGACGGGATCAGCTTGGTCGTCGCCGCCGACGAGGCCAAGACGATTGAAGACAACATGCGGTCCATCATGTGGTTGATCGTGATCGGTGGCCTTCTGGCCATCGCCGTCCTCTGGCTTTTTCTCCGGAACGCAGCCCTGGTCCTGACCGTTTCGGCGAGCGTTCCCATCTCCATCCTTATTTCTATGAACATTTTTTACGCGCTGCATATCACGATCAACACCTTGACCATGGTCGGCCTGGCCATCGCCATCGGGATGCTCGTGGACTGCAGCGTCGTCGTCCTGGAAAACATCGTCCGCCATGCGGACCGGACTCCGGACCTCCGCCAGGCCGTCGTCCGCGGGACGACGGAAGTGGCGCGGGCGGTCTTCGCTTCCACCTTAACGACGATCGCCGTTTTCTTGCCCTTTCTTTTCTCCACCAACACCGAAGTGCGAACGCTGGGAGCCCAGACCGGCGCGGCCATCATCACCACGCTTTTGGTCTCCCTGGCAGTGGCTATTTTCCTGATCCCCGTCCTGGCCGATAAGTTTTTCTCCCGCCGGGAGAAGAGAGGCGCCGGGAGACCGCCGTCCGTCCGGCCGATGAGCCGGATGAAACAGATCTATACCGTCTTGCTGAAGACCTGCTTGCGCTATCCGG
>JAPKZH010000592.1 GCA_026393905.1 Candidatus Aminicenantota bacterium | reverse complement strand
GACGATGGGTGAAACGTGGTCCGTGCCGCTCGTCGGGAAAGTCGATATCAGTGGAACCCCGACATGGATCGCCTTCATGGGCTCCGGATACGACACATGGGATCCGACCGAGCGGGCAGGCAACTACTTCTATGCCGTTGACATCGCCACGGGCCAGATCCTGAAATCTCTTGAAATCTCGGAGCATAGCGAGCCGGCCAGCCCGTTCGGCATCGTCAACACAGTGCCGGGCTCTCCCAACGGCGCCGACAACGACCGGGACGGCAACACCGAGGACGTCTATTTTGGAGACCTGCATGGACGGTTCTGGAAGATCGACTTGACGACCGGCATCAATCAATGGAAGGCCGAAGTGCTCTATCGCGATCCGTATTATCACCCAATCGTGACCAAGCCGGCTGTGTACGTCGATTTGACGACTATGGTTGTCACCCTTTACTTCGGCACGGGCGGAGACGAAAAGGCCCCCGGCACGGAATACTATTCCTTCGTTGCCCTGAAAGATGGCGGAGCGACGGGCGTCGTTCAGTGGTATTTGGGACCTGCAGACCTGGCCGTCCGGCTCGGGATTGATAACGCCCTCAAAAAAGGCGAATTCACCCAGGGAGAAAAGATCTGGGCGGACGACGTCATCGCCGACCGCCTGGTCTATATCGCGACCCTGACGGGCAACATCGAAAGCCTCAATCCCTGCATGACTCTGTCGGGCAGCGGCCGAATTTATTCCCGGTATATCTCGGGCGGCCAGACGGGAGGCTCAGCCCTGATCGGGGCCACCGGGACCGCCATCGAATCCATGGTCACCGCGCAAAAAGTCCGGTCGGCCGTGACCGTGGGCAAGCTCGAGCAGCTGACCCAGGAAGGGAGCCCGACTATCAACAAGCGGCTTGTCTTCATCCAGAGCTACACGCAGCCCGGAGGGGCGCGGCCCGAGCCGCCCAGCGAAGTCCTGGCCCAGCCGGTGCCGATCTATTCGAGGCTGTCGATCAAATCCTGGAGAGAAGTCTACAAGATCATCCGGTAATAGTAAGAATTTAAAAGGGGACGGTCCTATTTTTCAAAAAATAGAACCGTCCCCGTTTTTTTATCTTTTGATCAGATCCAGAGTATCCCTGGGGGGCGGAGCCGCCTTATCCAATATCTTCCGGGCCTTGTCCCGTTCCCCTATCCGTTGCAGGGCAAGCCCTCCGTAATAAGAATTCGAGCCCAGCCCATCCAAGTTCTTGAGCGTGTAATCGGAGACGGCCTTCAGCGCTTCTTGGACTTTATCTTTCTGCCCTAGTTTCTCGTAGCAGACCAACTCGAGATAATCTTGCTTCCTAAAGTCGGGTTCGAACGGCTTTCCCGTTCCCAGCCGTTCCGGATATTCCTTGGATTTTTCAAGTCGTTCGACGGCCTGGGCCCAGTTTCCTTTTTTCATGCTCTGCAGGCCGAGCTGGACATGCGTCTCCGCATATAAAGCATGGATCTCGCTCGCCCCTTCATAAGGGAGAGCTTCGACTTTATCCAGGATGTCCGCCGCTTCCTGATAGCCGCCTGTAGCCATAAGCGCTTTCACCAGGTCGATCCGGATGGGCACCCCTTCGGGGAAAAGCTCGACGGCTCTCCGGGCAACCTCCAGGGCTTTCCCCCGCTTGGCCTGGCTGAGATGGAAATCGATCAGCGTGTGCCAGCTCCGCCAATTCTTCTCATCCATCTGGACGGCCTTTTCAAAATCAGCCAAGGCCTTTGGCGGGGCCAACTCGCGATAGAAAGATCCGCGGGCCAGGAAGAACGGAGCGAAATCTGCGCTGTCGCATTGCTCGAAGAGCGCCTGGGTTTCCTCCAGCCGGCCCTTTGCCGAGTAGATGAGACCGAGATAATATTTGGGCTTCCAGTCCTGCGGCCGCTCGGATATAGCCCACTTGAACAGGGGGATCTCCTCCTCCCTGAACGGAAAGACAAGCGCAGGGGATAGTCCGGACGCCTTATCAAGATAAGCCTTGCTATCATCGGGAGATTTCTCCAGCAATAGCAAGGCCAGCCAGTAATAGACCGTGGCGTACTCGGGGGCGTTTTCGAGGAGCGATATGGCATCGTCGTCACATCCGGCTCTTATATAATAGAGCGCCATTTCCAGATAATTCTCATGCGGCAGCTCGTTGCGAAGCAGGGACTTGAATGTATCCAGATTTTTTGGGCTCGGCTGGAGAAGATAGGCTTCAAACCGGGCCAGATGGTCGAGAGGATCGATGTCCTGGACCTGGCCGAGAATTTTCCGGGACTCCTCGGGCTTGTTCATCTTCCGGAATGCGGTAGACATCGCATCGTAAGCGCCGACATTGAATTTATTGAAATCCACGGCCCGCCGGCCGTATTCCACCGCTTGGCTGAAATTTTTTTCCAACAAGCAAATCTCGGTCAGCTGGGTATAGGCCGATGACCTGAATTCCATGGAACGGGCCGCCCAGCCAAGCGTCTCCTTGGCATCCACCAGATTGCCTAAGTGGCGGCTGACGATGCCGAAGACGTAGTTGGCTTCGGGATCATACATGCTGTTTTCCAGGGCCTTTTGGGCGTACGCCAAGGCTTTCTGGTATTCGCCGCGGCGCGTATAAAGCTCGGCCGTCCGGGCCAAAGCCCGGAGATGATGCGGCTCCTTGACCAGGCAGCCCAGATATTTCTGGAGCGCTTCCGGATACATCCTCTCTTTCTCCAGACCCGCCCCGCTCTGATAGAGGCCCTCAGCGGTTGTTTCGTCGACGGCCTTGAAGCGGAGCGGCCGGGAGAGATCGCCAGTCGCCGAGTCGCTTTGATAAACGAGCTTGTTGCCGACGGCGACCGTGAATTTTTCGCCGCCCAAATCGATGGCCAGGTCTTTTTTTATGGCCTCCGCGGGCTTCAGCTTGAGGCGCTCTCTATAAAGCTCTTTCTTAGGCGTGCTGACCACGAGGTCCTCATCCAAGGCCTGGAGGGCGAAGACGCCGACCCTGAAGGAATTGCCCGACGTATCGACGCTCAAAACGCCGTAGGGGGAAGACTTCACCATCGGACCGATGTCCTTGTACGGGAACCAGATTTCCTGCCACCGGTCGGCCGCGTGCGGCTTGAAAAATTCGTGGTCCGACTGGTTGAGGAGGCGTCCGGCCTGCGGCTCGGTGTACTGGCCGTCCTTGTCGGTCAGGAGGTCGACCCAGATCTCGCCCGCCCGCGACTCGTCCCAGATCCAGACCTTGTGGCCGGGCATATCGTCGTAAAGGGCCCAATGGCCGAACCCGGCATCGGAGTTCTGGTACCAGGCGCCGTAAAAGTCGTTGTATTCGCCGACCGTGAAATAGCTCTTGGAGCCGCCGAAATTGTTGTCCCTGTACCAGGAGAGGTCGCGGCCCTGCTCATCGACCGGCCAGGGCCTGAGCGGGACGGAATAGTCATGCCCGATCTGGAAGCGGCCGGGGAAGATGTACTTGAGATCGTCGGCCGTTTTGATGGCGGCGCACGACCAGTAATAATAGGATTGGCTGAACGGTGTCGGATTGTACCAGGCGCCGTTGGTCTCGAAGTAGGCCTTGTCTTTCAAGAGACGGATCGTCACGCTCCAGCGCGTCCGCGAAGGCAGGTCCATGCCGCCGACGATGCAGCTGACGCTGCCGTCGGGATTCCTCCGGAGGAAATAATCAACCGGCGTGGCCGTGGAGGGGGCGTGGCCGACGATGCCGAAATTGAACTCGATGCCGCCCGACGTCCAGGGACCGCGCAGGGCGATCTGCCGGAACTTCATGACATGATTGGTGTAAAGAAACTCTCGGTTCGTGGATTTCTCCGTGGCGCCCCAAACTTTCCCTCCGACCTGGGGAAGGACGGCGACGGAGAGATAGGGATTTTCCAGGCGGACGACGGTCCACGGCTTGTCGACGCCCGAGGCGCTGAACGTGTCGAAGAAAAAATACGGATAGAGCCTGGCTCCTCGTCCCCATTGGCTGGACCGGGCAAAGATGGGAACGGGATCGGGGTCGGAGAAGGGATAGGTTTTGATGATTTCCTGTTTTTCCTCGATCCGGGCCGCGCCCGACGAGGACGAGCTCCGGCAGGAGAAGGATAGTAAAACCGAAAAGGCCGTCAAAAGAATGATGGGGGCACACCAATTTTTTTTCATGATGACCTTCCTCTCGCTTTCTCTTACTATCATATTTGATAGGTCGAAACAATAGCCGGGCGGATGGATATCGTTCAGCCGTTTTAAAAGCGGCAAGCCTAGCCACCCGCGGATTCGCGACATCGAAGAGATCGCCTGGAAGCAGAAGTATGTCCTTGGCCTCGACTGGAAGCCCTGGCCGCGCAAGGACGAAGAAAAGAAAGAAGCAAAAAAGTGATTTTTATTCGTATTTCGGCTTGACCCCCATGTTATAGAAGGTGAACGAGTACATGTCGGTGATCTCATCGATGGCCTTGGTAATGTTGCTCGAGCCGTGGCCGGAGCGCGTTTCGATCCGAATGAGCACCGGGTTTATCCCTTTGTGTTTTTCCTGGAGGGTGGCGATGAACTTGAAGGAATGGGCCGGGACAACGCGGTCGTCATGGTCGGCCGTGGTCACGAGCGTCGCCGGATAGGAGACACCGTCCTTGATATTATGAAGTGGAGAATAGGCGTAGAGATTCTTGAAATTCTTCTCGTCATCGCTCGAACCGTATTCCACCGCCCAGCCCCACCCCACCGTGAATTTGTGGTAACGGAGCATGTCCATCACGCCGACGGCCGGCACGGCCACCTTGAACAGGTCCGGCCGCTGGGTCATAGCGGCGCCGACAAGAAGCCCTCCGTTAGAGCCTCCGGTGATAGCCAACTTATCCGCCGATGTGTATTTTTCCTTGATCAAATACTCCGCCGCGCCGATAAAATCATCGAACACGTTCTGCTTGTTGAGGAGCATACCCGCTTTGTGCCACTTTTCCCCGTACTCTCCCCCTCCCCGCAGGTTGGGCTCGGCGTAGATTCCGCCGTTTTCGAGCAGGACGATGTAGGATGGGTCGAAGGCGGGCTGGATGCTGATGTTGAAGCCGCCGTAGCCGGTGAGAACGCAGGGATTTTTTCCGTCGAGGGCCAATCCTTTCTTAAAGACGATGAACATCGGGACCTTGGTCTTGTCCTTGCTCTCATAAAAAACCTGCTTGACCTCGTAATCCTCGGGGTTGAACTTGACTTCGGCCTTGCGGAAGACCTCGGACTTGCCGCTTTGGATCTCATATTTATAGATCGTCGGGGGGAAGGTGTAAGAGGTGAACGTGTAGAACAGGATCTTGTCATCTTTCCAGCCGCCCAACCCTCCCGTCGTTCCGAGCGCCGGAAGCACGATCTCCCGGACGGGCTTGCCGTCGAGGGTATACTGGAAGACCTTGATGTTGGCGTCTTTGAGGTAGGTGCAGAACAGTTGACCGCCTCCCATGTTAGCGCCGGTCAGCACGTCAGGCTGCTCGGGGATGACCGTTTTCCAATTCTCCTTGGCCGGCTTCTTGGGATCGATCAGGACGACCTTGAAAT
>JAPKZH010000006.1 GCA_026393905.1 Candidatus Aminicenantota bacterium | reverse complement strand
ATCCGCTGATCTTGACCGAACGCGGCCTGTTTTTTTGAAAATTCCTTGTTGTCTTTCTCGATTGCGAAGATTCTGCTTTTTTGCTCGGCGAGTCTCTTCTTCAGGGCAATATGGTCCCGGCGGAAATTCGAGAGCGCCCGGGCGACTTCCCGGCGGGAGATTCGCCGAATCTCATCTTTGATTGTTTGAGCGAAGGTGGACATGATAAAGGCTCCTTGTATCTTGAAGATGCACCGATCCCCCGATTGATGGATGAACAATTCTGCATGCTGACCAGCTCATTTTTATTATATCACTCCTCTCGCCGGAATCCCAGGTTGTCGGGACTTCCGGGAAATAGTTCGAGCATCACGGGAATGAAATTGAACGATTCGCCGGACGAAGATACAGCTGTCAAGGCCGGTGGTTGCTCGCTCATGTGATTCGGGGCGTCGTTTTCACCGACGGCGTCATGAATAAAGCGGCTTGAATGGAGATCAACGGGATATGCTCACCCCCGGCTCATACACAACATTTGACAATATCTCTCCGGATCACGGGGAGGTCATATAGCTCTCCAGGGCCCACCACAGGCTTTTTTGGGTTTTTTTAGAGGGACATTCGTCAGGAGCATTGACGGCTCGTCTCCGAAGCCCCGCACAACCACAAGGTAAAGATGGACGTCATAATCCGGGAAAGCGACGCGGCGATAGCCGAACTCAAGAAGAATCATGGGCTTTCCCGGCTCGGCGCCGACGACCTGCAAGATTTAGTATCTTTGGGCCACTCCCTTTTCGCTTCCGTCGTGGACGTTCGCCAGACATTCCATTCGTTTCGCGTACCTCTTGCTGACAGTCCGAGAGGTCCAGGATCAAGAGCGTGCGGTCTTGGATGCAAGAGGCCGCCATCCGACAGAGCGTCCTTGTCAGCCGTTCCCAGAGGCCTAGTCGTTGGAGTTGGCGACACAAACGGTATTGGGTCTTACATAACGGGATCCAGTCTTCCAGCGCCCGGCCAATCTCCGTCAGACGCACGGACTTTCGGGCTTGGATGCCGTAGAGCATCTCGGCGATGAAGCGCCGCGTGCGTTTCGGCAAGCCCGCCGAAAGTCCCCCCGATGATAGGAGGATCTGTTCTCGCAATTTCAATGCGATTTTGGCATAATGCATGCGGGGTTTCCTCTGGTGTCGCAACCATATGACTGCCTTCGGGCTGGGCATCTGGAGACCTCATTCTATTTCAAAAACCAGATAAGTATCCCCGAATTTCATTTTCAGATATGTGCCCAGACTAATTCCAAGGAAAAGAACAAGTTAGGCCGATTTAGGCTTGATTATTTGGGGAAGTCCTGTAGATTTGTCGTCAGGCAACGTGCCATCGCAAAAGGCCTCGGTTCCCCTCCAATTTGACAATAAACATTCAAATAGATAGAATTTTCGTGAATCTGAAACGGTTGGTGTTGGTTGAAGCTAACTGTATCTGAAAGAGTGTTTTTTCAGTTCTATAAAACGACTTATTAGGCTTCCTGAGTTTGTTAAAGAGTTTGATTTAAAAGCATAATGGCGGTAGCTTATCAATTCTTTCATAATATCTGAATGGATGTCTTAAAATAGTCCCATGAAGAAAGCACTTATCACCGGAATCACAGGCCAGGAAGGCTCCTACCTAGCCGATTTCCTTTCATCCAAAGGCTACAAAATCCACGGTATCATCCGCCGGTCGAGCAACTTGAACCGCGGTCGGATCGACGATCTTTATCAGGATATTCAAAAACCGGGCGTCCGGTTCTTTCTCCATTACGGGGATCTTGCGGATTCCGAACAACTATCCGACCTGATCTACAACGTTAAACCGAACGAGCAAGTTCTACCAGGCCTCGATCTCCGAAATGTTCGGGAAGGCCCAGGAAATACCACAGACCGAACGCACGCCTTTTTACCCCCGCAGCACTTATGCGGCGTCCAAGGTTTTCGCCTACTGGATGATGGTTAATTAAAGGGAAGCCTACGGCCTCTTTGCCTGTAACGGGATTCTTTGCAACCATGAGTCGCCCCGCCGTGGCGAGAGGTTCGTGACCCGGAAGATCACCCGAGCCATCGGCCGCATCGAAACTGGGATTGAAAAGAAGCTCTTCTTCGGCAATCTCGAAGCCAAACGCGATTGAGGATACGCCTCGGAGTATGTTGAAGCCATGTGGCAGATGCTGTAGCTGGACAAGCCCGACGACTTTGTTATCGCGACGGGTCAGACCCATAGTGTCCAGGAATTCCTCAAGGAAGCCTTCGCTTACGCAGGGCTGGATTGGAAAGCGTATGTTGACGTGGATCCACGGTATCTTTGGCCAACCGAATTGGACCTTTTGCAGGGCGACTCTTCAAAAGCCCGCAACAAGTTCGGTTGGCAGTCCAAGACCGACTTCAACAGCCTCATCCACCTGATGGTCGATGCCGACAGGAAAATC
>JAPKZH010000206.1 GCA_026393905.1 Candidatus Aminicenantota bacterium | reverse complement strand
TAAACAGCAACGCCATCTCCTACAACAGCCTGAAGATCGAGCTCCAGAACAGGAAAGACCTTCTCGATCAGCTCCTCAAGCGGCAGAGCGAGACGGGCGTTTCGGCCCGGCTAAGTGGATTGCGAACGGCGAACGCCCGGGTCATCGACTCGGCCGAGACGCCGCTCGCGCCGTCGGGCCCGAACAAGAAAAGGAACCTCATTCTTGCGCTTTTTCTGGGATTGTTCGGGGGCCTGGGCATGGCTTTCCTCCTGGAGTATCTGGACCATTCCGTGAAGACGGCCGAGGACGTGGAAAAGACCGTGAATCTGCCGGTGCTGGGGATTGTCGCCGAGTTTAGCCCGGAAGAATTCCGGAAGAAGGGATACGGATATGGATACAGGTACGCACGCGGCGAAAAGAAAAATCCTCCTGGCCAGCCGCCCGAGAAAGAGCCTCCCGTCAAGTCAATCGACTTGATCACGGTCGCAGCGCCGAAATCCGGGTTTTCAGAGAGTTACCGCTCAATCCGGACCGCGTTTCTCTTGTCGCGATCAGCCGCTAATCTCAAGACGATTATTCTCACAAGCCCGCTGCCCCTCGAGGGCAAATCGGCAAGTATCTGCAACTTTGCCGTGACCCTAGCCCAGGCCGGAAAAAAGGTCCTGATCGTGGACGCCGACTTGCGGAAGCCCCGGCAGCACAGAATCTTCGGAATCAAGAACCTCCATGGCTTGACGAACTATCTGACCGCCGGCGAGGAAATGAAGGAGCTGATCAAGGCAACGCGGGTCCCCAACGTGTTCATGGTCAACGCCGGCCCGGTGCCTCCCAATCCATCCGAGCTCCTCGGGTCGGAGAAAATGGCTGAGTTTATGGGAAAGGCAAAGGCATTTTTCGATATCATCCTGATCGACACGCCGCCGGTGCTGGCCGTCTCAGACGCCCTTGTCCTCGGCCCGCTCATGGACGGGGTCATTCTGGTCGTCTGGAGCGGCAAGACTCCTCGGGACGCCCTGAAATCGGCCCGGGAAAAGCTCGACATGGTCCAGGTCAAGACGCTCGGCGTTATCATCAACCACGAGAGCCTGAAAGAGCAAGGGTACTACCACAAGAAATATTACTACACGTACTCGCACTACGGCGAGGGGTGAGCGGGAGTTCAATCTAGAAGTTGTAAGTGAGGTTGAGGTTAGCGAATTGGCGTTTGGATCGCCAGCCGTAGTTCCAGCCGATGAGGTCTGTCTTCCGGTCCCATCGGCCCGCCGTGACGCCCAGACCGACGTTTTTTTTCAGGCGGAAGTAAAGGCCTGCTGACTGCATCGTATATTTATCGGCCATATTAAAATTCGATTCGTTCGCTCCCCCGGAGGGAGGCCGGTAGGCATTTTGGACAAGGTTATAGTCGTAGTCCACGCGGACCTTGCGTTTGAAGATGTAAAGTGACAGGCCTCCGCCGGCCACGGTTTCGACAAAAAACCTGGCGTTGTACCACACGGAAAACTGGACGTCCCGGCGGTAGGAGCCGCGCAGCCTGATCGGCCGGGCGATATCGACGGAGACGCTCGAATCGCCCACAAGCCCCTGGAAATCAGGCTTGGCTCCATTCAAGGGGTAGAGCGTCTTGTACCCCAGGCGGACGCGGCCGTTGACCCGGCCCCCGGGTGAAAATTCGAAGCCGGCGTACGCCGTCCGGGTTTCTGCATCGCGCGGGTTGAGGGGATTCCGGAAGTCGTACCTGCCGTATTCGAGCTGGACGAAAGCGCGCATGCGGGGCGTCATCTGCCGGTAAAAACCGCAGGCGGCGCGGAATTCGTCATGGTCGAGTTCTTGAGCGATCGGAAAGCGTTCGAACTCCAGGTTTTCGTAGCGGATCCGGGACGCCGAAATATCCACGGAAAAACCGGTTTTTTTCCCCGTCTGCAGCAATGCTGAGGCCTGGACGTCGGCCTGCTTCCTCCGCGGCCGGAGGTCAATTTCGTAGTTCCACCGCTCCCGGGCGTCCGTCCAAGCTGCCCCGGCGGAGAAAAAAGCTTTGTTCAGGAGGATGCTAACGTCTCCCCGGAAGTAGTTATTCCAGGCCCGCTCCCGGGTCGTTTCATAGAAGTAAACATAGCGGGGCGATTCGTAAAGCGTCAGGACGATTTTCTTCCTGATCGCGAGATAGCCGGTGAAGGACGGTCCGACCGTAAGCCTGTAGTCGCCGATCGCCTCCGGCTGCGAATAGATGTTCGAATCATACCCAAGTTCGCTGAGGATGATTTCGGGACGGATCCGGAAGGGACCGACTTTCCAGGGCGCGAGGCTCATCTGCCTGAGAAGATCCTTACCTTTATATGTGTCTCCCAAGATCGAGGGCGGGGCAATGAAGAACAACCAGAGGACCGTGAGGACGGCCGCCTTGAATAATCCGGCTTTGTTCCCGAGTCGCCTCTTCGTTTTCATAGCCGCTTTCGCCCGAGATTCTTATCTTATCAAATCGAGCCCATCTCGATCAACCTGCGAGCTTTTCTTTTTCCGCGATTACCTTCTCCGCTGACCGTCGAACACCTTTGGGGACGCAACTCCCTGTCCCCCGCAAGCAGGCCAATTTTATCAACAAGCTCCCTGGAAAGCCGCTTCTGTTTTGGTATCCAACCGGGGACAGGGTATCGTGTCTCCCTTTTTAAAAAATGATCGACGGTTAGCTCTTCGGCGGCCTTGACATATCCGGCGTCTCTTTAATAATATTCAGTCATCTCAATTCTGCCCAAGCGAGGATTTTCCATGAGTCAATTTCTCCGCAACCCTGATGTCGTCCTTAGGGAAGAAGACGAGGACGGCGCCCTTCTCTTCAACCCCGATACGAACCAGGTCCGCGTGCTCAATGCGACAGCCGTCTTCCTCTGGCACCTCTGCGATGGAAGCAAGGGCGTCGGCGACATGGTCGCCGCCCTGATAACCCAATTCGAGGGAGTGCCGGAGAAGG
>JAPKZH010000320.1 GCA_026393905.1 Candidatus Aminicenantota bacterium | reverse complement strand
TCGGGGTTTCCCAACGAGACCTTCAACGGGGTGGTGACGCAGGTGCGGTATTCGCCGGAGACGGTCCAGAATGTTGTGACATACACGACGGTGGTGAACGCGGAGAATCCGGACTTGAAGCTGCGGCCGGGGATGACGGCGACGGTGTCGATCGTGGTGGGCGAGGCCAAGAACGCGTTGAAAGTTCCGAACTCGGCCTTGAGATTCACGCCCAGCCTGCCGCAGGAGGAACTGCAGAAGATCTACACCTCGATGGGCCCGGGCCAAGGCGGCCAGACCGGAGAAAAGCGCGATGGGCAGCGAGGCGAAAGCCAGAGGCAGGGGGGGCAGAGAACGAATAGCGGCCAGATGACTTTTCAGATGGGAAGCGGTCAGAGCGGGGAGCTCACGGCCGAGATGAAGGCCAAGCTCCAGCAGATGAGACAGCGGCAGGGCGGCCGGGTCTGGTATCAGGACGAGCAGGGCAAGCTGAAGTTCGTCTCCGTCCGGACCGGGATCACAGACAACACCTATTCGGAAGTCACTCGGGGCGAACTCAAGGAAGGCATGACGATCATCATCGGAGAGGAAACGCCTCAGAGCAAAACAACGACCACGACCCAGCAGGGACAGAGAGGTCCTGGCGGGATGATGTTTATCCGCTAAATCCCCTCTGCAGAGAGATATTTTTATGGACAAAAACGTCATTCAACTTGACAACATAACCAAGACATACATTGTCGGTGAGACGGAAGTCCGGGCCCTTCGGGGCGTCACGTACGCGATCAAGGAAGGCGAATTCCTGGCCATTTTGGGGGCCTCCGGTTCGGGAAAATCCACGATGATGAACATCATCGGCTGCCTGGACAAGCCGACTTCGGGGCGGTACCTGCTGGACGGCGATGATATCTCCAAGTTCGACAAGAACCGGCTGGCCCGGACGCGAAACAAGAAGATCGGGTTTGTTTTTCAGACCTTCAACCTCCTGGCCCGGACGACCGCTCTTGAAAACACCGAGCTTCCCCTTCTCTATTCGAACGTGCCGGGAAAGGAGCGGACCCAGCGGGCCCTGGCCTCTCTGGCAGCCGTCGGGCTGAAAGGCCGTGAGCATCACAAGACCAACCAGCTCTCAGGCGGCGAGCAGCAGCGCGTGGCCATTGCCCGGGCGCTTTTGAACAATCCTTCCCTGATCCTAGCCGACGAGCCGACCGGAAACCTGGACAGCAAGACCAGCGAAGAGATCATGGCTATTTTTACGAATCTCAACAAGGAGAAAGGGATCACGATCGTCATGGTGACCCATGAGCACGATATCGGGGCCTACGCCAACAAGCGGATCATCATGAAAGACGGCCAGATCATCAAGGAAGAAACCAACTAAAGGAGTTCGACCATGCATATCTTCAAGATCATCCGAGTTTCCATCCGGGCCCTGGGCCGGAACAAGATGCGCACGTTCTTGACGGCCTTGGGCATCATCATCGGCGTCGGCGCCGTCATCGCCATGGTCAGCATCGGGACGGGGGCCAAGGTCGCCGTCGAAAACCGGTTCGCCTCCATGGGGACGAACCTGCTCTTCGTCAGCGGCGGCAGCAAGAACGTCAGGGGAGTCCACTCCGGTTTCGGCGGATCCCAAACGCTCACCATCGAAGACGCCAAGGCCATCGAGGAGCAATGCCCGTCCGTCTCGGGAACGTCTCCCAACGCGAGCGCGAGGGCCCAGGTCGTCTACGGGAACAAGAACTGGAACACGTCCGTTCAGGGCGTCGGGGAGAAATATACTGATATCCGGAAATGGGACGTCGAATTCGGAACGTTTTTCGATGAAACCCATGTCCGGGGCGCGGCCAAAGTCTGCGTCCTGGGCAGCGAGGTGAAAAAGAACCTGTTCGAGGATCAAGATCCGCTGGGCATGGTCATCCGGATCAAAAAGGTCCCCTTCACCATCTTGGGCGTGATGAAAACCAAGGGTGAATCCGGCGGGTTCGGCAGCCGCGACGACATGATCGTCGTCCCCTACACGACGGTCATGAAAAGAATCCAGAAATCCGAGTTCCTCCAGTCCATCGACGTCTCCGCGACCGCCTCGACCACGACGGTCAGCGCCCAGAGAGAGATTGAAGAACTGCTGAGGGTCCGGCACCGGATCATGCCCGGCTCCGACGACGATTTTAGCGTCCGGAACATGGCCGAGATCGCCGAAGGCGCGGCCGACGCGACCAACATTTTGACGCTCCTCCTGGGGAGCATCGCCGCCATTTCCTTGCTCGTCGGCGGGATCGGCATCATGAACATCATGCTCGTCTCGGTGACGGAGCGGATCCGGGAGATCGGCATCCGCATGTCGATCGGCGCCCGGGAGAAGGACATTCTTCTCCAGTTCCTGGCGGAGGCGATCGTCCTGAGCCTGATCGGAGGAATCCTGGGGATCGCCCTGGGAGTCGGGGTCTCGAAGCTCCTGAAGTACATCCCGATTTTCGCCACGATCACGACCGTCGTCTCAACCGGGTCCGTCCTGCTCGCCTTCCTCTTCTCCGCTTCGGTGGGCGTGTTTTTTGGGTTCTACCCCGCCCGCAAGGCCTCCAAGCTCGACCCGATCGAAGCTTTAAGATATGAATGAGGACGGCGAGGAAAGACTTCTCCGCGTGACACAAGAAAAATAAGCGAACGCTATAAGTATAAA
>JAPKZH010000490.1 GCA_026393905.1 Candidatus Aminicenantota bacterium | reverse complement strand
GACGCTCATCATCAGGCCGACAACGGGCCGCTTCGTTTTCTCCTTGAATTTGAGGATTTCATGGTAAAGGATATCGCTGGCCGTGACCTCTCCGCCCGGCGTCTCCAGGCGAAGGATGATGCCTTTGACCAGGGGATCGGCCGCCGCCCGCTCCAGCCTGTAATAGACCTGGGACAGGATGTCGCCTTCACGGGCCAGGGTGGCCGGGCCGGCCAGGGCGCTGATCGCCCCTTCAATATCGATGACAAGAATTTTTTCCTTGGCCGCGCTCCGGACGAGGACGACTTCCTGGATATCGGCTTTGCCCAGAAAATCGAGGTGAAATTGGGGAAAGCAGGCCGCGGCTAAGGCGCTCGCCGCCAAAACCATGATGATTTTTCTCATGAGATGACCTCGCTCATAAAATTATATCAAACAAAGGGCTTGCCTAAAATCGAAAACTCGATTATTTTTTAAGTCGAGTCCCTGAGACAGCATGAAAAAATTCGTCGTCGTCGGGATCGACTTGGCCGGAGTCTCCCGCCGTCCGACGGGAGCCTGCTCGCTGCGGGAGTTCGAATCTTCCACAGAGCTCCTCTTTGAGGACCGGGATATTCTCGATTATGTCCGGAGGTCGAAGCCCGACCTTGTCGCCATCGATGCGCCCTTGAATCTGCCTCCGGGCCGGCGGTCGATCGAAGATAGGAACGGCGCTCATTTCCGTCCTTGTGACCTTGAATTGCGGCGCCATAAGATCCCCTTTTTTCCCATCACCCTCGGTCCTATGCGGGCCTTGACGGTGCGGGGGATTGGTCTCCGCCGGCTCTTGGAGAAAGAGGGGTTTCAGGTTGTCGAGATCTACCCGGGCGGAGCCCAGGACGTATGGGGTATTCCCAGGGCCCGGCATGACCTTCGAAAGCTGAGGCAGGGGCTCATCCGGCTGGGAGTTAAAGGCCTGGCCAAGGACGTTTCGGAGCACGAACTGGATGCCGCGTCCGGGGCGTTGGTCGGAGTTCAATTCCTGAAGGGCAAAGCCCGGGTTTTCGGCGATTTCAGGACCGGCGCGATCATTATGCCCCGAAGAAAGAGGCTCGGCCGACGCTTTTGATGACGAGGGCTCAACGGGCACGGCTCATCCGGCTGGGACCGATGACCTTCAGAGCCTTGGGCAGGACTTTCATCTCGATTTCGTCCCGTGTCTCGAGGGCTTCACCATTGTACTCGGCTTGGAGGTTTTTCCCGCGGACGATGATTCTTTTTGTCTTGAAGTGCTTGAGGATCTTCTGGTAGTGACCCAGATAGATCAAGGGAAAATAGAGCAAATACGAATAAGCCCGGATATCAAAAAGCGTGATGTCCAAGTAACCATCGTCGATCTTCGCTTTCGGGGCCACCGTCCAGCTGTAGCCGAAATGGTTGGTCTTGTTCACGACGCAGTCGAAGAGCCTCAGGTTGAACGTTTTTTTATCAAACGGCACGCCCTTGTCGTCGATCCCATCAAAGAGCTCAATGTCCATCTCCTCTCTTGGATGGGTGAACATGATCCGGGCCGCCAGGAGATGGCCGATCAAGCCCGGGATCTTGTGCTGGGATTTTTTATGGGCGACTTTTCCGGTCGCTCCGATGCTGACAAAGCTGGCCACACGGCCGCCGACGTCGATGAGGTCGATCGGCTGGGGCTCTCCCTTGATCAGGACCTTGATGGCTTTTCGCACCTGCTTGGGAATCTGGAGGGATTTTCGGAGGGCGTTGCCGCTCCCGAAGGGCACGATGCCCAGGATGACTTCTTTTTCACGGCCGGCCTCGAAGATCCCCTGCATGATATCGGCGAGCGTGCCGTCGCCGCCGAAACCGACGAGAATATCGTTCTCCAGGCTGAGTTTTTTCGCCAGCTCGATCATGCCCGCCTTGTCTTTGGCATGGTCAAAGATGCGGCCGGGAAACTTTTTGTGGAGGTATTGCCGGAGCTTTCTGCTTCTCATCCATTTGTTCTGGGCCGAGGAAGGGTTGATGATCAGGGCCGTTCTTTTCGTGAAAAGGCGGGATCTTTTGAGCTTGTGGGGCATCGGTGCGGCCTGGCTAAAAAAATATTAATAGCACGTTCATGGCAGGTCTGTCAAAATCGGTCGGGGAAGCTTGAGTTTTTAACCAAAATAATCCACCCTTTCTTTAGACGAACGAAACCGGAGTTTCTTCCGCCCCAGGTCTCGAAAAATGTTTTTCAGGGACGCTTGGTAGCCGCCGGTTTCACCTGGATCTTGACTTTGTCGGGCCAAGGCGGGTCAAATCTGCCGTTGCCGTCGACGTCGACGAATACGGGATTGGTCAAAGCGTAGGGCAGCGAGGCATTGACCGGAAGCCCGTCGGCGGTCAGCCGCTCGACGACCGGGTAGAGGGTTTTTTTGCCCAGGACCTCAACCACCAGCGCGGCATCTTTTTCCAGGTTGAAGCTGAACTGCTGCCCGAATTTCACGGCGCTTTTTTCGGCCGGCTTGATCGGGAAAATGATCCTCCGCTCTCCGTTGACGATCAGCCGGACCTCATCCACGGACACCCATGGAGCGCCGGTCACCTTCAGGGAGATATCCACCCGGCCGCCCTTGGCCGTCAGTGTATCGCCGGGGGTAGAGGCGGTGTTGACCTTGAAGTCGACGATCGGCCCGTTGCTGACAAAAGATTTGCCTTTTTTTAGGGCCTGAAAAAAAGCGGCCGCATCGAGAGCGTCTCCTTTGCCTCCCGAATAAGAGATGTAGGTCCTGGAATAGCCGGGCTCTGCTCCATCGATGCCATGCGTATCAGAGGAGCCGACGATCGGATAATAATAGCCGCGGTTGAGAAGATGGAGCCAATCTTCGATGGCATCCTGATTGCCGCGGAAAAACGTCGGGCCGTTCATGGCCTCAAAGAGGCTGAATGTCAGGTCGATCTTTTTCTTGGCAAAAGCGGCGGAATCCTTGTCCAGCTGATAATTGTTGAAATAGCCCAGGCCTCCGGCCCTCGGGTGATTGACTTGAAGGACGGCCAGGGGATTGGCCGTCCGGCTGGCGTTGAAGAGAACGGTGACATCGTCGGCATCGATATCGATAGCGCCGTGATCGTCTTCGTTATCCTTGACCCGCATGGGATACGTGTTGTAATGGATGTGAGAGGGCTTGGTCACTTCGCTGCCAAAAATGACGGCCAGATATTTATTCAGCCCGAGTTTCTTCAGGGGACCGGCATAGTCGGTGATAGTGTTGTGGTCGGTGGCGACGGCCACGTCCACGCCTTCGGCCACGACGGATTTCAGCCGCTCGGGGACGAGCACCTGCCCGTCCGAGTTCTGGGTGTGCATGTGCGGATCGAGGGAAATGAGGTTCGGCGTTTCGACGACCTTATCGATCGTGAACAGGATGTCCTGGCGGTCGTCCTTGAGAATTTCGATGACTTTCTGGTCCCGCGTGTATTCCGGCCCGCGCGCGGCGTAGACCAGGTAGTTCCCGACCGGAAGCCCGACCTCTAAGCCCTCTTCCGGGGGATAGTACGAATTCTTGAACGTTTCCCAGCTCTTGCCCGTGTCCCGCGGGTTCTCGGGCCTGAAATAGGGAGACTTGGTCGGGTCGAGGCCGATAAAGGCGACCTTCCCGGGAACGAACTCGCCCTTGCTGTTTTTGATATTCAGGCGGACCGATCCATGATTGGGGTTTTCGAGTATGACCAGGTTTTCGGCGTTCGGCTTGACGGAGAAAACCGTTTCCCGTTGGGCCGGGAAAAAATTGGCCAGGACTGAATAAAGGCCATCCGGCAGAGGCACCGTGATGGAAAACGGCTCCTCCAAGAATGTCCGGAAGAAAATCGTCGAGGTGAGGGTTTCCCGGACGACGACCTCCATGAATCGTCCCTCGACATTTTTGAAATGAAGCGTGGCCGGAGAGGCCTTGACATTGAGCCCTTGATAGATCGTCTCCAGGAGCGCGTTCGGCTGGGCTTCCGCATACAGGCTGTATTGGACTTTGTATGTCTCTCCGGGGGCCAGTTTTCCCGGAAGCCGCTTGTCTCCCTCTTCCAGCGGGTTCGGGTTCAGCCAGCCGAGATAATGCCCTTTTTTCGGATAGACCCGAAAATTCAGCTTGGGGGGGGAGGAGGTCCTGTTAAAAGGGCTGAAGGAATAGCTGTGGTTGGCCCCGAAATAGAGCGAATAGCTCAGGTCCTTGATCTCGGCGGTCCCGATATTCTTGATCGTGGAGGAGAGCAGGACTTTTCCCCCTCCGGGCATGATCTGATAGGTCGTTTTAATCTCGGCCCTGACCTTGTCTTTGTTTTCATAGATCCCCGTGCATTCAAAAGACAGGCTTCCGTCGGAAGGATTTTTCTGGCCGGGGTCGACGGCCGTATAGGTTGTGTAATCCGTTTTATCCTTGATCCGGACCTGGCCGGCCCCGATGTTCATGGCGCTCTGCAAATTTTTCCCTGCCGGGACAATGCTGAGGATGCTGCCCATGGCATTCGGCGCCGGATAATTGCCGCCGGTGGATTTGAGGGGCCGGGGGATGCCCCCGATCAGAATGAGGGTTCGACCGTCCGTGACGACAAAATCGCCTTTCTGCCAGATGCTGCAGAACCGTTCGGGTAGATCCTGCTCGCTTTTGATGACCTTAACCTCGATGTCAGCGTGGAGGGCCAAGGGCAGGACCAGGCCGAGTATGAGTAGAGACAAGCCCTTTTTTGAAAATTTCTTCATGGTGAGACTCCTGAAAAAGAAGAAGATGGACACGCTTTCAGAATCCTTCAACATATACCAAAAATCTTCCATTTGCAATGGCCGGATTCTTCGGCTAAAATCGGTGTTTAACGCCGGCTAGCGTTTTTCACATCCATGAGCGACCTGGAAAAAATCCTTTTTTTGAAAGGAAAAAAGTTTCTGTTCCGGGTTGAGACATCCTCCAGTTCCTCCGATTATGCCAAATACGAGGAACTCCGGAACGAGATTTGGGGATTCCCGGAAGACAACCTGCCGGGCACCCGGAACATGATGTGCGAAAACTATCTCCATGAGGGCAGCAGCTTGTTCATCGCCGTCTATGCGGAAGCGATGGACGGGAGCGTCCGCCAGGACCCAGAGCATCTTGCCGGTTTCTCTTACGGATTCGTGGGCGTCAAAGACAAATCCGTGGCCTTTAAATCTCTCGATAATCTCTGGTTTTACTCCCAATATACGGGTGTTCAGCCCGGTTTTCAGGGCCACGGCCTGGGCATCATGATCAAGGAATATCAGTGCGAGATTCTTCGCGACGTCTTCGGCGTGTACACGGTCACATGCACCTACGACCCCCTGACCGGCGTGAATGCGTACAGAAATGTCCACCACTTTGGCATGGAGGTTCTGGAATATAGAGCGGCGGTCTATGGTGAATATGGCGGCCTTCTCAACCGGATGGATGTCCCCACCGACAGGTTCTTTATGTCCTGGGATCTCAGAAAGCAGGCGGAGCGGCCGGCCTATCGGCTCGGACCGCTGCTCGACGCCGGCCATCAGGCGATCCAGGCGGAATATTCGAGACTCCCCGGGAAAACAGGGACGGTCGAGCTCGAAGTCGTCAAAAACGTCAACCTCGAAATGTCGTCTGAGGTCTTGCTTGTCCGGATTCCTTTGGATTACTATCTCATACTGAGGGAGACGGATGTGGCCGATCCGGCCATCCGCCGCATTCCCATAGAATGGCGGATGAGCACGCGGATGGCCTATCAAGGCCTTTTTGCCAAGGGCTACAAAGTGATCGATTTTCAAAAAGTCGACGGCCCCCGGCCGAGAAATTTTTATGTTTTAAAGCGATCTTCTGAATAGGAGAAAGGAGTTTCAAGATGAAAGCGATCAGCGAGCAGGTCAAGGGGTTTATCAGGGAAGCCATCAAGCTCGAGATCCGCGGCAAGGAATTCTTCAACCAAGCCGTGGACATGACTCCCAATTCTCTGGGGAAAAAGATGTTCAAACGGCTGGCCGATGAAGAGGTCAAGCATCTCGAAGCCTTCAGCAAGCTCTTCAGCGCCGTGATCAAGTCTCAGGAGTGGAAACAATACGTCAAAGATGAGTCGCTCAAGGGAAGGTCGGACGTGATCGAAGAGCTGGTGTCGCGTCTCCAGCAGGCTAAAGACAAAAGCGATATCGAAGCGATCCGGATCGGGATGGAGCTGGAGCTCAAAGCGATCGACTTTTTCAAATCCGCGGCCGAAAAGGGCGATGACCCTGTGGCCAAAGAGATCTTCATCAAGATATCGGAAGAGGAACACTTTCACTACGACCTTCTCCAGGCGCAGTATGATTCCCTGACGGGCTCCGGATTCTGGCTCGACAGCTCCGAGTTCCAGATGGACGGAAAATATTGATTATAGTTTTCATTGCGAGCGCAGCACGGCGCGGGTCCCGTCACGGGACGTCCCCGTCCGTCCTCGCTGAAGACCCTCCCACCCACCACTCATCAGCTGCGGGCGGGCGGGGAACATGCCGCGCCACCCGCGCTGCGCTTGACTCGCAAAAACGCTCAATTAGGCAATATGGATTCTAAAAAGGTCATAGCGACAAACCAGCTCTGCAAAATTTATTCCACCGGCAGGGTCCAGGTCGAGGCCCTCAAGGACATCAACCTCGATATCGATCAAGGCACGTTTGTCGCCGTGGCGGGTGCGTCAGGATCTGGAAAATCAACGCTGCTGAACCTGCTGGGCGGACTGGACCGGCCGACCTCCGGGGTCATTGAAGTCGAAGGAAAAAAAATCTCGGAGATGACCAGGGAGGAGCTGGCCCTCTACCGCCGCTTCGGCGTCGGCATGATTTTCCAGTCGTTCAACCTCATTTCCTCTCGCACGGCTGTCGAAAATGTCGAGCTTCCCTTGGTTTTTGCCAATGTCTTAAAAAGGGACAGGAGGCAGAGGGCTGAAAAAATGCTGGACCGGGTAGGCCTCCTGCCCCGCCGCCGCCATCGGCCCCCCGAGCTCTCCGGCGGAGAACAACAGCGTGTGGCGATCGCCCGCGCCCTCATCAATGAGCCTAAAATTCTTCTGGCGGATGAGCCTACCGGTAACTTGGACAGCCGCACGTCCCGGGAAATCCTGCAGCTCCTGGCCGCCCTCAACCAAGCCCAGGGGCTGACCGTTGTCCTGGTGTCCCATGAAGTCGCCCTTGCCCGGGAGTTTGCCGGGGAAACCATCGGGCTGCGGGACGGCCGTGTGGAGTCCCGGGAAAGGGTCCGATGAAAATCTCTGATTATATCGGGCTTTCCCTTTCCAACCTCTGGAAACGGAAGCTCAGGACTTTTTTGACAGCTTTCGGCGTGACGGTCGTGATCGGAGCGCTGGTGGCCATGGTCGGGTTCGGCAAGGGGATGCAGAAAAACATCACGGAAAGCTTCGAGTCGCTTGATCTCTTCAATTCATTGACTGTCTTTCCGGCCGGCCCGGCGACCCAGAGGTTCGGCTTTGACCCTGATGACCAAGCCCCGGTCGAGAAAAACCCCAGGGGCGGCGGTCCCATTCTGGATGACGAGGCCATCAAAAAGCTTGAAAAGCTCGAGGGCGTCCAGAGCGTTTTTCCCGAGATCCGGTTTCCCGCCCTTATCAAATTCAAGGATGCCGAGGAATTGAGACTGGTCCAGGTCATCCCGGCAAAAATCACCTCTTCGAAACTGATCAAGCTGAGCCTCGGCAAGCCCTTTGCCAGCGACGATGAAGATTCCGTCATCCTCGGCACATCCCTGCTCCGTCCGCTCAAGATCCAAGACCCCGCGTCCCTGCTCGGACAAAAAATCGAGGTGGCATCCATCGCTTTTGATTTCAGCCGTTTCAATCCGATGAATATCGCTTCTTTTTTGCAGGAGCGGCAGCTTCCCTTTAAGAAGACGGCCTACGAATTTACGGTCATCGGAGTGACGAGCGCGATAAGCTTCGGGGGGCCGTCGCCGCTTCAGAGCGACGTCCTTATCCCGCCCGGCTCGGCCCGGCGTATCGAAAAGCTGCCGTTCGCCAACATCTGGGACCTTTTCCGCGCCCGGGAGGGAAGGCTTGGCTATTCGGCCGTGAACATCCGGTTGTCCTCGCCCCGGGATGTCGATTCCGTCAAGCGGGAGATCCAGGACATGGGCTTTTCCACGTTCGCCCTGGTCGACCAATTCAACCAGGTTAGGACGAGCTTCATTTATATGGATATGATGCTGGCGGCCGTGGCCATGATCGCCATCTTTGTCGCTTCTCTGGGAATCATCAACACCATGGTCATGTCGATCCTGGAGCGTTATTCGGAGATCGGGATCATGAAAGCCGTGGGTGCAAGCGACAGTGACATTCAAAAAATCTTTTTCTTCGAGTCGAGCTCGATCGGGTTCCTGGGCGGAGTGTGCGGCCTGGCCCTGGGCTGGGTGGTCAGCCGGATTATCAATCGCGTCATCAATTTTTTCCTGGCCAAGCAGGGATTGCCTTTTTTTGAATATTTCAGCTTTCCCCTGTGGCTCTGCTTGGGGGCGGTCGCCTTCGCGGTCTTGGTCAGCTTGGTGTCCGGGATCTATCCGGCCTATCGCGCCGCCCGGGTTGATCCTGTCATCGCCCTCCGCCATGATTAAAATCGAGATAAGGAGACTCTCCATGAAAAGTAGAATTTCGCTGCTGGGTGTTTTTGGAGTGCTCGTGTCCATGGCCATCATGGCGACATCCTGCTCAGCCTCGAAGGTCCAGCTTGATGAAAAAAGCCTGGAAGCCAAGGCCAAAACAATCCACAGCCGGATCTTGTCCGTCGATACCCATTGCGATACTCCATCCAGGATGACCACGGGCAATTGGGACATCGGGGAGCGGCATGAGCCCGGAAAACAGGGAAGCGGCAAGATCGACCTGCCGCGGATGGTCGAAGGAAGACTGGATGCCCTGTTTTTTGGCGTTTTTGTCGGGCAAGGAGCTCTGACGCCCGAGGGATATCAGAAGGCCAAAGAGCGGGCCCTCCAGGAACTGGAGGCTATAGATAAGATGTGCCAGAAATATCCGAACCTTATCGGCCCGGCCACAACGCCCGCCGATGCCTATCGCCTGAAAAAAGCGGGCAAGCGGATGGCCTTTATCGGCATGGAAAACGGATACCCCATCGGCAGGGACCTCTCCCTGCTCAGGGCATTCTATGAGAGGGGAGTCCGGTATGTGACGCTTTGCCACTCGGCAGACAACGATATCTGCGATTCCTCGACAGACAGGCGAAATCCCGAAGACCGAGGGCTGAGCGACTTCGGCCGGGAGGTCGTCGCCGAGTGCAACCGCCTGGGCATCATGGTGGACGTCTCTCACATGTCGGATAAATCGTTCGCCGATGTGATCCGGGCGACAAAAGCGCCGATCTTCGCCTCTCATTCCTGCTGCCGGGCCCTATGCGACAGCCCGCGCAATCTTACGGACGACATGCTTCGGGCCCTGGCCAAGAACGGCGGCGTCCTTCAGATGTGTATTCTTTCAAGCTATCTCAAGGCCCCCAAGCCGAACCCGGAACGCGAGAAAGCCCTGAAAGAGCTCGAGGCAAAATACGGTCCACGGCGCAATCTTCAGAATGTGCAGGACGAGGCTCTGCGGAAAAAAGCGATGCAGGAGTACCAGGAACTCATGCAGAAGTTTTCTCAAGATCCCCAAGATCGGGCGACGGTGAAGGACGTCGTCGATCATATCGACCATGTCGTGAAGGTCGCGGGCATCGACTATGTCGGCATCGGGACGGATTTTGACGGCGGCGGCGGCGTCAACGGCTGCGATGACGTCAGCGAGATGTTTCATCTGACCACGGAGTTGTTGCGCCGCGGCTATTCAGAGAAAGAGATCCGAAAAATCTGGGGCGGCAATATCATGAGGGCTTTGCAGGAAGTCATTGATGTCTCGAATAAGGCCGAAGTTGTAAAATAAATTTACAAATAATAAGCGGCCTAGTCCAGAAATTTCTCTAACCTTCTGAAATTCAATAAATTACATCCATCTCTTTAGTTGGCATAAAGGTTGCTCATAAATTCGGCTCGTAGCGCTCACGGAATCCGACTAAACCGATTCCCAAGAGGGTTGAAATTGATTTATAATTGAGGAAACCGAGCATGTCCTTCAAAAAGAAGTTCCTCCTGTTCCCGTTCATCATCGGGGGCCTAGTCCTTTTGGCGGCGCCGCCGAATTTCGGGCTGAAGAATTCCCAAGAGACGCCCAGGAGCGGAGGCACGCTCCGTATCAAGGCTTTTGAGAATACTTTTACGACGGACCTCGATCCTGCCTCAGGGGCCTGGGTTTTCATCACGGAACAGATCTTCGACGGGCTGGTCAGGCTGGACTACAACCTGGATATTGTCCCCTGGCTGGCAGAATACTGGAAGTCTTCGGAAGACGGGAAAAAATATACTTTTTATTTGAGACGGGGCGTCCGGTTTCATCACGGCCGGGAATTGACCTCTCAAGATGTCAAGTTCTCGCTGGAACGGTTGATCCGCAAGGAGACGAATTCTCCTTACTCCGAATTGTTGATGTCCAAAGTCGCGGGTGCCGACGAATTCCGGGAAGGAAAGGCCGATGAGGTTTCCGGCTTCAGGGTTCCCGGGAAATATATCTTCGAGATTCAATGGAAAAACCCTTACCTGTCCGCCCTCTACCCCCTCTATCTGTTAAGCATGGGCTTTTGCGAGATCCTCCCCGAGGATCTGGTCAAGACGCAAGGGCGTAACTTTTTCTGGAAGCCCGTCGGCAGCGGAGCTTTCAAGTTCGAATCCTGGCTGAGGAGTCCGAGGCTTGAGATCGTGGGCGTGCGCATGGAGCGCAATAGCGACTATTTCAGCAAAAAGGCGTATCTGGATTTTCTCGAGTTCAGCCCGTTTTTCACGGTGGACAATTTCATGGCCAACGAGCTTGATGTCATCCCCTTCAGCTCAAACAGGCTGGCCGCGTCGGGATGCCAGGTGCTCGAAGGCAGCCCCTTCAATATCTCCTATCTCATGATGAACTGCCGGATTCCTCCCCTGGACAGGCTTCCGGTGCGGAAAGCGTTGGCTTTCGGGATCGACAAAGAAAAGCTGGCCAAAGCCATTTCGGAAAACGAAATCGTCCGGCGGGTGACGAACAATTATATCCCTCCCCGCCTGCCCGGATTTTTTCCGCTCGATGAAGCCCAGGGCTATGACCTCGACAAAGCCCGGCGGATCCTCGAAGAGCAGGGCTTTTCCCCTGAGCGAAGATTCCCCGAGCTGACTCTCTTTCTGCCCTCCCCGAGAAACGACCTCCATCTGAATTTTGCCCGCGAGCTCGGAAACCAACTGGAACCACTGGGAATTTCCCTGGACGTGAGATATTATAAATCGCTGGAGGAAATCAAAGATTTCCAGAAGCCCTTCTTGGTCCAGCTGACCTGGGCCATGGATTTTCCGGACGCCGAGAATGTCATCCGCGGCGTGTTTTCCTCCTCGTCGACGGTCAACAGGATTTGCCTGGGCTACGATAATCCCGGCCTGGACGGACTGTTGGCGGCATCCGACGTAGAGCGCAGCCGGGTCCGGAGGATCGATCTTTTTCGCAAAATCGAGAAGATCCTCGGGGAGGACCTTCCCGCGATTCCCCTCTATTCCGATGAGGAGCGAATGGCCGTCCAACCCTATGTCCGCGGAGTCAAGATCCCCGCGCTCGGCTTTCAGTATATGGAAGCGAAAGACATCTGGCTTATGAATAGAGAGCCATAGCCGTGACATTTCGCATCTCTCTTCATACAAGATTCATGATTTGGATTACCCTTCTCCTGGTTTTTTTGGTCGTGTCCATCCTCTTCATCATCGAAAAAAGAGAGGTCAATACAATTTTTGAGGAATCCAAGAACAAAGGCCTCCTGATCGCCAAGAACATGGCCGACCGGAATTTACAATCCCTGCTCACCTGGGGTATCGAAGACATTCAAGAGAATATCGAAGGCCAGATAGACGACAAACTCTTATACGTCGTCTTTTATGACCGCTATGCCACGCCCGTGGTCTATACCAAGCAGATCGCCGACCGGAAGGACATTTTTTGTTGCAGCAATCTCCAGGGCAATATCCTCAAAGGCAGCTCGTTTTCGCAGGCCCGGGACATTTACTTTGCCAAGAAGCTGCAGCGGATCTTGGATATCGAGATTCCGATTTTTCATGAGGGCTCGGATGTCAAATGGGGTTCGGTCAAAATCGGCCTGTCCTTGGAGGATATGCGGACCGAGATCCGTAAAACGCGCCTGATCCTGATCCTCATCGGCCTGGCCGGATTCATCTTGGGCATGGCCGGGGCGACGCTGCTCGCCCGGAGAATCTCACGGCCGATCAAAAAATTAGCCGAAGGGACGGTCCGGATTGCCAAGGGCGACTTTGCCCACAAGATCGCCATCCTTTCCCAGGACGAGATCGGCGAGCTCGCCCGGAGCTTCAATGCCATGAGCGATCAACTCCAGCTCATGAGAGAGCGGATGGAGGAAGCCCATAAGAAGCTGATCCACGCCGAGAAACTGGCCTCGATCGGACGGCTCTCGGCGACCATCGCCCACGAGATCCGGAATCCCCTGACATCGGTCAAGCTCAACATCCAGAAGGTCTTGGAGGACAAGGCGCTGGATGCGACGGAGCGGGAACATCTCGCCCTGTCCCAGGAGGGGATCGTCCAGATCGAAAAATTCGTCAAAGACCTCCTGAATTTCACTCGCGTCTCGGAGCTCCAGCGGGCCCGTTTTGCCATCGAGCAGATCCTCGACGAGTCCCTGAAGATGATGAAGGACGCCTTCCACGAGAAGAAGATCCTCATCGAAAAAAAGCTGGGGGAGGGACTGCCCGAGGTTGTCGTGGACGGCGACCGCCTGAGGCAGGTCTTCTGCAACGTCATGCGCAATGCCTACGAGGCCGTCGGGGAGGGCGGGCGAATCAGCTTGTCTCTGTCCCTGGTCGACGATGATACGGCCAAAAAAATCCGGGTGAGGATATCGGACAACGGCTGCGGAATTCCCGAAAAGGACTGGGAAAATATTTTTGAGCCGTTTTTCACGACGAAGCCCTCGGGCATCGGCCTGGGCCTGGCCAATGCTAGAAAAATCCTCGAGCAGCACAGAGGCTCGATCAAAGTCGTAAAAAAACGGGGTAAAGGCACGTCTTTTGAAATCCTGATACCGTGCGAGGGAGAATCATGAAATCTATATTGATCATTGACGACGACCCTTTGATCCGAAAAACCCTGTCCTCTCATCTGACCAAGCATGGATTCGAGGTCCAATCCGCCGAGGACGGAGAGACGGGCTTGGAAAAATATACGGAAATGTGCCCGGATCTCGTCCTCTTGGATATCCGGCTCCCGGATATCGACGGACTGGATGTGTTGCGCCGGACCCGGGAGAAGCAGAACCGGGCGGCCATTATCATCATGACCGCCTACGACGATATGAAAACGACGGTCGAAGCGGTCAAACTGGGTGCCTTTGAGTACCTGGTCAAGCCGCTCGATTACGTGGCCCTGGACCTCACCGTGGAAAAAGCTTTCCAGGTCAAGGCCCTAGAAGAAAAGGTCAGCTACCTGGTGGCTGAGAAACAGAAAGCCTACACGATCGATAATATCATCGGGCGCTCGGCCCCGATGCGGGACGTGTTCAAATTGATCGGCTCCGTGGCCAACACGCGGGCCAATGTCCTGATTCAGGGGGAGAGCGGGACGGGAAAAGAGCTGGTGGCCAAAGCGATCCATTACAACAGCCCTTACAAGGACGAGCCGTTCATCGTGATCAACTGCTCGGCCATCACGGACACCCTGCTTGAAAGCGAGCTGTTCGGCCACGCCAAGGGAGCCTTCACCGATGCCGTCTGTGAGACCAAAGGCAAGTTTGAGATCGCCGGGAAAGGCACCCTTTTTCTGGATGAGATCGGCGATGTATCGCCCAACCTCCAGTCCAAGCTCCTCCGGGTCATCGAGTCGCGGGATTTCATGAAGGTGGGCGGGGAAAAGGTCTTGAAGACCGAGGCCCGCATCATCGCCGCCACGAACCAGAATCTCAAGGCGCTGATCGAGGCCGGCAAGTTCCGGGAGGACCTTTATTACAGGCTGAAGGTCGTGGAGATCCATCTGCCGTCCCTCCGGGAGATAAAAGATGATGTTCCCGAGCTGGTGGCCTACCTCCTCGAAAAGATCAACCGGGAACTGCGCAAGAATGTCCGGAAGGTCCCGCCGGACGTCATGAAATCGCTGACCGAGCTGCCTTGGAAAGGGAACGTCCGGGAACTCGAAAATGCGTTGACCCGGGCCGTCATCCTGGCCAAGGGGGATGTCGTGCTGAAGGAGAATTTGCCCGTCGAGTCGGATGAGAGAAAGCTCTTCGCCCGGCAGCTTGTCTCTCTGGAGGAGGTCGAAAAGGACTATATCCAATATGTCCTGACGGCGACGAAAGGCAGCAAAACGAAAGCCAGCCAGATCCTGAAAATCAGCCGGCCGACCCTGGACAAAAAGATCAAGGAATACGAGCTCACCGTCTAATCATTCGGGGACACACACCGAATGAGAAAATTCGGTGTGTGTCCCCGAATTTCTGCGAATTCGGGGCAAGCGACCGGGACCCCTCGTAAAATCTTGATCTCAGGTGTAAATATCTTTAAGTATCGGCCTGATAGAATCCCCTTTTTTGCCCATTTTTCCCCTGGAATCCGGCATTTTGTGACTTGGCACAAAATATGCTTATTATTCAGGCTGAAGGATGAAAGGACAAACGCTAATGCTAGGAAAAAAGATCGTCGTCGTTGATGATGATGAGTCCATCCGGAAGACGTTTTTCTTGATTCTCAATAAGAAATACCGGGTCTATCTGGCCAAAGATTCCCAGGAGGCCCTTGATCGTTTCAAGAACGCCAAGATCGACCTCATTATCGCCGACCTGAAGCTGCCCATCATGAGCGGCATCGAACTCGTCGCCCAGTTGAGGAAATTCGGGTACAGGGGGGAAGCGATCCTGATCTCCGCCCATCCCGACCAGATCAATCCTGATGAACTCAGCCGTCTCTCGATCAGCCACTTCTTTGTCAAGCCCCTTGATCTCAATGCCCTGAGCCGATCGATCGATTATCTGATCAACCTCCAGGACCTGGCGGAAAAGGAATACAGAACCTGACACATGCCCAACGGATTGGCCAATTTTCCCATCACTGAGATCAAGGGCCACCTGGTCGTTCTTGCTCCGGAAAAAATTTAAGCCTAGGGACGATTGGAAAAAGATCCCCTTGAGCTTTCCCCCTATTTTTGACCAAGGTAGGCTTGATACCTTTTTTATGCTAAAATTCCCCCGGCATGAAGGCTTACCTGGATTGCTACCCTTGTTTTCTCACCCAGACTCTGAAGACGGCACGTTTTGTGACGTCGGACGAAAAAACCATCCGCCAAATCCTGGATGAAGTCGGCCTGGCCCTGGCCGGCCGCTCGTTCGATGCGCCTCCTCCGGTTATTTCGCAGGCGGTTTACAGGATCATCGCCGCCCGGCTGGGAGTACAGGATCCTTACCGGGAGATCAAGAAGGCCTGCATCGGTCAGGCGCTCTCTCTCTATCCCCGCTTGAAACGGCTTATTGCAGAATCGCCGGACCGGCTCTGGACAGCCGTGAAGCTGGCCATCGCCGGGAATGTCATCGATTTCGGGGCCAACGCGGATTTCGACCTCAAGAGAGATGTCGATCAGATCCTGGCCCAGGATCCGGCCGTCAACCATTTTCCGGAATTTCGCAAGATGCTCGACAAAGCCGGGAGAATTCTCTATCTGGCCGACAACGCCGGCGAAACCGTCTTCGATCGGCTTTTCATCGAAGAGCTCCAAAAGCCCGTCATCTACGCCGTCCGGCGGAGTCCGATCATCAACGATGCCCTCTATGCCGACGCCGTGGAATCCGGCATCGGCGAGGTTGCTCGAATCATCTCTTCGGGGGTGGGTACGCCCGGCACGGTCTTGGCCTTTTGCTCGCATGAATTTCTGGAGACCTACCGGTCTGCGGACTTGATCATCAGCAAGGGCCAGGGGAATTTCGAAGCGCTGTCCGACGAGGACCGCCCCATCTTTTTCCTTTTGAAAATCAAATGCGATGTCGTCGCCCGACATCTCGGAAGGAACAAAGGCGACATCATCTTGATGTCGTCTAAGACGAACAGCCTCCCCATACCAGGATGATCGGAAAAGACAAGTCTTGGATTTTCTTTGTCCTCTTT
>JAPKZH010000336.1 GCA_026393905.1 Candidatus Aminicenantota bacterium | reverse complement strand
CGCAATAACGGCAGCTATTTTTTGGATCCCAGCCAGATGACCCTGGCTGAGAAGATGAAAGAACAGGGTTATCAGACTGCTGCGGTTGTGGGTGCGTTTGTCTTGCTTTCCAAATTCGGCCTGAACCACGGTTTTGATTTTTACGACGATACGCTCGACACTCATAAAATATACAACAATTTTAGTTCCGAAATAAATGCGAGCGAGGTGTTGGGAAAATTCCGACGGTGGTTTGCCAGACGGGACGACCGGAAGTTTTTCGCCTGGCTTCACTTTTATGATCCGCATGCCCCCTATACCCCTCCTCAGGATTTTGCCGCCCAGTTCAAGAATGATGCCGAGGGATTGTACTCCGGGGAAGTCGCCTTCGTCGATTTCACCATCGGCCAGCTCATCAAGGACCTTGAGAATAAGGGGATCCTCGGCCAGACGCTCGTCGTCATCTGCGGTGACCACGGCGAGGCTTTTGGCGAGCACCGGGAATTCAAACACGGAGTCTTCTGTTATGAGGAAGTCCTGAAAGTCCCGCTGATTTTTTACAATCCAAGATTGTTTCCGGAAGCGCGATCGGTCCGACAGAGAGTGAATCTGGTTGATCTCTTTCCCACGCTCTGCGAGCTCTACGGTCTGGATACTCCGAAAAGTGTCCAGGGCCTCAGCTTGGTCGGCCTGCTTCAAGGCAGACCGGAAAAAACGGAGAGAACATTCTATATCGAAAGCATGTTCGGGAAGGAAGAGATGAACTGGGCCCCGCTGACGGGTCTCCTCTCCAGCCGCTATAAATATATTTCCCTGCCTCAACCCGAGCTCTATGACCTGGACTATGACAAAGAGGAAAGTCACAATCTGGTCCAGGAAAGAAACGACTTGGTCCGGAAATTGGACGGCGACTTAAGGCGGCTCGTCACGGAATTCTCCGACCGGAACATCGATTCCCGGAGAAAATTGACGGCGGAGGACCGGGAGCGCCTTCAGGCTCTCGGCTATATATCCTCGTCTTCCAACAAGTCCTCAAAGGCCGTTGACCCGAAGACTGGGATTGTCCTGGATAATGAGACGAGAGCCTGCTACGACGAGGCCAAGGAAGGGAACGCGGATGCGGCCGAATCGCGTCTCAAGGAATTGGTCAATCAGTATTCCGGAGTCAAGACCCCCGCGCTCTATGACGCGGAGTATCTCATCCGCATGAAGAAGAACCAAAAAAGAGAGGCCATGGACGTGTTGAAAAGAGCTATGGCCGATTTTCCGAGGGTTGACCGTTTCTATGTCCTCTATGCTCTGAACGCCTTCCAGATGAACGAGGACCAGGATGCCGAACTGAAATGCCGCGAACTCCTGAAGGTCAATCCCCTGTTTTCGAGCGCCTACATCATCCTCGGCGAAATATCCGTCAGGAAAAAGCAGATTCCGGCGGCCATTTCCTATTTCCGCAGGGCGCTGGAGATTGAGCCTCAGAATATCCTATTAAAAATCAAATACACGGAACTCCTCATCTCCCAGGAAGACTATGTCTCGGCCATGACGGCCTATGAAGAGCTCCTGGAGAATGAGGATGTTCAGCGGGACAGCGGCCTGCTCTTTAAGATCGGCCTGTTCACCGCCAAGTATGGGAAATCGGAGAAAGCCGAGGAATTGATGCGGCGGGCTATCGAGCTCGAGCCCAGGGGAAAGTACTACTTTGATTACGCCCTGGTCCTTGCTAAAAACAATAAAGTGGAAGAAGCCTTGAAGAATATGGAGATGGGTTTATCCCAACATGGAAATGAGTTGAGCGCGGAGCAGCGACAGATCGCCCAAAAAGCGATCCAGATGTGGAAACGCTAGACGTTTCTTTAAGGAGACTGAACTGCCCGGTGCTTTCGGGACGGTCGCCTTCCTTGCAAAACATATAAATAATCCATATTTTTGGAAGACGTACAAATATTTGGATTTTGGCTGGGGAGCGGTCGCCGGATACAGTTCCTTAATTTATTGATAAATAATGAATTAAAATTATCCGGCCCCAAAAAGAGACTTGGCATAAATATTGCTTATTTATTAGATAGAGGCGGCAAATGTATATGATTAAAAGGAGGTGGTTTATCAGGCCGGAGAATGTCTATTTTTAAGGGAATAGGTTGAGTGAAGTCTTTCACTCCAAGGAAGGGAAAATGGGACACCTCGCACAGAGGTGAAAAAGGAGGGCTAATTGAAAAAAGCTTTTAGCTTACTCATTTTGTTGTGTCTCGCGGGGGCCTTCTCCTTCGCTCAGGATTACGGCGCCGTCAAGGGCACGGTCACCGACTCGGAAGGGAATCCTCTTCCCGGTGTTAACGTCACCTTGACCGGCTCCAAAACACCCCCCCGGACAACCGTGACTTCTGAAAAGGGCAATTTCAGGTTCCTCAACCTGCCCGTGGCGTCCGACTACACGGTTAAATTCGAGCTCCTGGGTTTCAAGACAATCCTCCGCGAGAAACAGGTCATTTCTTACGGGAAAGACGTTATCTACGATGTCAAAATGGAGCAGGCCACACTGGCTGAGGAAGTCACGGTCGTGGGAAGAACCCCGGTCATCGACGCCAAGAGAACTCAGGTGGGTGTCAACATTACTTCGGATCAAATCATGTCCTTGCCCACATCCAGGAACCCCTGGGTCATGATGGCCTTGGCTCCCGGCATGATGATCGACCGAGAAGACGTCGGCGGAAGTGACGCA
The DNA here is from genome assembly GCA_026393905.1 of Candidatus Aminicenantota bacterium. Lineage (GTDB taxonomy): Bacteria > Acidobacteriota > Aminicenantia > Aminicenantales > UBA4085 > JAPKZH01. Next base: position 6,734 of record JAPKZH010000336.1, on the reverse strand, counting down.
GGTCAGCAGTCAGCTTACTACGGACACGGAAGCTCCGGCGGCGACCAGACCTGGAACGTGGACGGCGCCAACATCACCGACTATTCCGCTCTCGGCGCGGCGCCCGCTTACCTCAACTTGGCAAGCTACGAGGAATTGCAGATCAATTACGGAAACAACGATGTCCGCAGCCAGACGGGGGGAGTCCAGATCAATTTCGTCACAAAAAGGGGCGGAAACAACTTTTCCGGATCTTTCTACATGGATGCCGAGGACAAGAACTGGCAGTCCAAAAATTTCACGACGGAGCTCGAAAAACAGGGATTCCAGCCACCCGGAATCAACAGGATCTATCTCTATGGCGCCAATTTCGGCGGACCGCTTATCAAGGACCACGCCTGGTTCTATGGTTCCTGGGGGATCCAGGACCTCCACACCTTGACTATTTCCGGGGCCAAAGATGACACCTGGCTGCAGTCCGGTTATGCCAAGCTGGATTTCCAGTTGTCCAAGAACACCCGGGCGAGCGGCTTCCTCGAGTACGACAGCAAGATTAAGTTCGGAAGGACCGCCTGGGGCTCTTCTTACCAGGCACCGGAAACGCTCTATAACCAGGATGGGCCGACCTACATCGTCAAGGGCGAACTCGAGCAGATGTTCGGGAACCTCTTCCTCAACGCGAAGGTGATCTATTCCCATAACACCTTTTATCTGCACCCGGCTCTTGGATCAAGGCAACCCTTTGGGCAGGGCCCCATTATGCGGCGGACGTATTCTCCGTCCGAATACCACACGGGCAACGTCGATGACTACGGAACGGTCCGGCCCACGTTCAACGTCAACTTCAACGGAAACCTGTTTATTGAGGACGTCCTGGGGGCCAATCACGAGATCAAGTTCGGCGCCGACTATGTCCAGTCCACGGTCTCGACCTATGATTTGTACCAGGATAATTATGAGGTTGTCGACTACGGAGACGGTTGGGTTGAAGCCTGGCTACACCAGGATTATCTTCTGAATTTGTGGCTGGCCAAGTACGCCCTGTTCGCCCAGGACACGATGACCTGGGGCAAATTCTCGCTGAACCTCGGGCTCCGCTTCGACATCGAAGACTCCAGAGCCAAGAATGAGCACCAGCCCGCAGCCCCGTGGCTTTCCAAGTATCTGGGTGATATCACTCTGACCGAGGCCAAACCGCCGAAGACTTTGAATACGCTCTCCCCCAGGCTAAGCCTGATCTATGACCTGACCGGCGACGGCAAAAACGTCTTCAAGATCAACGTGGCCCGGTATGGCTCCCAGAGCGGATACAACCTGGGCGGATTTATCAACCCGCTCGGCTGGCGCGAGATCGACCTGCGCTGGGTGGATAAAAATGGAGACAACAAACTCCAAGCCGACGAGCTTTTCGGCACGGACTGGGATACGAGCGAGCCGACCGTGGATCCTCTTAACCCTGACGGCTGGTCCTACTATTCCGGTTTCGACCTCGCCAATCCCCTCAGCTCGACACCCTTCAATAAAGTCGATTCCAATTATACCTCGCCCGTCCTGGATGAACTCTCGGTGTCCTTCGAGAAGGAAATCATCTCCGATTTCGTGGCCCGAGTCGAGTTTTTCTACAAGAAGTCCCATAACTTGACCTGGGACAAGGGAATCATGTCCGACGGATCGATCGAAACCGCGGCCAATTATTATGTCGCCGGACATAACAGCCAAATCGACAAAGACTACTACGGACGTTACGCGTATCCTTCGGCCTCCTACAGGACGAATTCCAAGAATCAGTATACCCGGTACATTGCAGGGGAGCTCGTGTTGAAAAAGAGACTCTCCAACAACTGGATGTTGGACGGCTCGATCACCTATATGGACTGGAAATACTTCTACGGCGGCGACTATTTGAACCCGTCCAATGTTGCCTACTATGACGGGGGAGTGCAGGCTCCTCAGAGCGGCGGTTCCGGTTTTAGCGATGTTTTTGTCAACTCTCGCTGGATGGGAAAACTCACCGGCCTCTACCAGTTCCCCTTTGGAGTCAACGTCAGTTTCACATTTCTGGCAAGGGAAGGCTATGTCATCCCAACCTATGTCAAAGTCACTATGCCCAGAATCGGGAGCGGACGGAACCTTTACGGCCATGCGGGAGGAGGCGGCCTATTCGGAGCACCCGTCTTTCCAACTTTACAGAGCTCAACTTCAGGTTGGAGAAAGTCTTCAAGCTCACAGAAGCGACGACCGTTGTCGTCGCCGCAGACGCCTTCAACGCCCTGAATTCCAACACGACCCTGGCCAAAGTCGGTCAAATCACGTCCACCAAATTCATGGTGACTCAGCGCATCCTCAACCCCAGAGTGTTCAGGTTCGGAATTCGGTTCACCTTCTAAGCCATTCTCCCGTACGAGTTCAAAGCCCCTTCCGGGTTCATCCGGAAGGGGCTTTTTTTATTTTTCCTTGAAAGTGATAAAATAGGGGAGGAGGATTTTGATGAAAAAAGCCGGGATTTCCCTAATGATCCTTTTATTTTTATCAGCCGTCTTCATTTACCCGCAGAGCTACAGAGGCCAGGGACGAATGACGGGCGTGGTCATCGACCAGGACGGAAAACCACTGGCAGGCGTGAAGGTCAAACTTTACTCTCAAAAAGGCGGGGCCGGATTCGAGGAGGTAACAGACGCTAAGGGCGAGTGGAAAGCCAACTATGTGCGCGGCGGCGGCTGGAACATCGACTTCGAGATGGCCGGCTACATGCCCAAGAAAATCAGCACGACGATCATGGAAAACTTTCAAAACCCGCCTATCTCGGCCAAACTCCAGAAGATCGAAGGCTTGGTCATCTCCGATGCGCTCAAGGCCGGCCTGGACGCGGGGAACAAACTTTTCGTGGAGAAAAAATTCGAGGAGGCGGCCTCGACCTACGAAAAACTTCTGGCCATCAATCCTGACGTCACCATCATCAATAAGAATATCGGCAACTGTTATTTCGAGCTCCAGAAATATGACAAGGCCGAGGAGTGTTACCAGAAAATCTTGGAGAAAGAACCGACCAACCCCGAAATCATCACCCTCATCGGCAACTGCTATGCCAACCGAGGGGAGAATGAGAAAGCCATGGAATGGTACAACAAGGTTGATTTCGAGAAAATTAGCGACCAGATGGTCCTGTTCAACATCGGCTCGAGCTTCTATAGCCAGTCCAAGTACCAGGACGCCCTGAAGTACTATAAACGGGCCATCGAGATCCAAAAGGATTTCCTCGACGCCATTTATCAGCTCGGCCTAACCTACCTGGCCATGGGCAATAACGCGGAGGCCATAGCCACCTTTGAAAGCTATATCAAGTACGGCGCAGATTCGGAGAAAGCCAATCAGGTCCGGCAATTCCTCGATTTTTTAAAGAAAAAATAAAAGCTGGACAATTTCACAATATATGAGGATAAGTTTGATCCTTCTTTCTCCGCGTGAATAAGTGGAGCGCTTTCTTATCCGGCGCTTTTCTTAGCCATGGGTAGGATGCCTCCGGCCAGCTCTCCGATCACGTTGATCAATTCCGTGTTGGACGGAACGACGATCTTGGCGTTATTGGCGAAGGCCTTTTCCACCGTTTCCAGCCTTCGTAACAGCTGGGCGTTGCCGATGAAGTATTGATTGGCGGCCTCGTTGACCAGTTTGATGGCCTGGGCATCTCCTTCGGCCTCGAGGATCCTGGCCTGCCTAATCCCCTCGGCTTTCTTGATCTCGGCGCGTCGGGCGCCGTCTGCCACCGTCTCCGTCGCCGTGGCAAAGTCGATCGCCGCGATCTTCTCGTTCTCCGCCTTGACGACCTTGTTCATCGTCTCCTGGACGTCCTTCGGCGGGTCGATCTCTTTGAGCTCGGTCCTGACGATGTCGATGCCCCAGCTCTTCGTTTCCTCCCGCAACGTCTTTTGAAGCTCGAAGTTGATCTTGCCGCGTTCGCTGTTTGCGGATTTCAAGGTCAGGGTGCCGATGATATTCCTGAGCGTCGTTCGGGCCAGGTTGACGATCTGCCACTGGTAATTATTGACGTTATACTGGGAATTCTTGACGTTGTCCTCGTCGTCCTTGACCTTGAAATAGACCTGGGCGTCGACCCGGGCGTTTAAATTGTCGTTGGTGATGATTTCCTGGGGTTGGGCGTCCACCATGACCTCGGTGATATTGACCTGGAACAACCTGTCGATGATCGGGATGATCCAGTTGAAGCCGGGACGGCCAAACCTCTCGTATTTGCCCAGGCGCTCGATCAGTCCCCGGTGCGTCGGCCGGACGATCCGGATCCCGCTGAAAAAGATGACGACGATGATCCCGACGACGATGAAGATGATGCTTTCCATATTCCCCTCCTTAATTCTCAGGGCTCACTCTGGCGATAAATATCATTGTACGCGTATTTTTTTCCGAGCGCAATACCATGTCCATTTATCGTGAGCCTCCCCGAAATAATTCCTATTGACGTGCCGGGGAATTTCAATAAAAATTCGTGGTGAAGGCCGAAATGGGGAAACCCATCTCGCTTGAAATCTTGGACAAAGGAGTCAAGCTGTGACCTCCAGGGAGCGGATGATGCTGGCCATTGACAAGGAGAAGCCCGACCGGCTTCCCGTGTCGATCCATCAGTGGCAGAAATATCATCTGGATACGCACATGAACGGGATGAGCGAGCTTGAGGCCTTCCGAAAAACCGGCCTGGACGCCCAGATCCAATATTTCGAATCCATGGCCCAGTTCTGGGTGGCGGATGCCGATTTCACAAAGCTCAACACATCCGCCTGGAATGACGCCGCAAAAATCGTGAGCGACGATCCCGACCATCGCATCGTCCATCACACCATCGCGACGCCTGAAGGCGTCCTCACCTATAAGACCGAAGGCGACCGGAAGACGACCTGGATCACGGAGTACCTCATCAAGCGGGACAGCGATATCAACCTGATCAAAAAATACATGCCCGTGCCGCGCCTGGATAAAAACCTGGTCACCAGGGCCTATGACGAAGTTGGAGACAACGGCATCCTCCGCGGTTTCGTCTGGGGCGACCAGGCCGGTTGCTGGCAGCACGCCGCCTGTCTTTATGATATCAACGCCCTCATCATGGCCACGTTCGATAAGCCGGCTTGGGTGCATGAGCTCCTCCGGATTCTCCTGGATAAGAAGATGCAGTTCATCGAGTCCATGAAGGGGGCCAAGTTCGACCTGATCGAAACGGGCGGGGGGTCGGCCTCTTCGACGCTCATTTCACCGAAATTGCACAGGGAATTCTGCCTTCCCTACGACCGGATTATGCATGATGCCCTGCGTGACCTCGGCTTCAAAATCACCTACCATACTTGCGGAGGGACCCTGGGAATCGAGGACCTGATCGTCGAGAACCATTGCCATGTCTCCGAAACCCTGGCCCCGCCCAGCATCGGCGGCAACCAGGAGCCGTGGGAATTTAAGAAAAAGATAGGCACCCGGCTGGCCATGATCGGCGGAGTGGACCAGCACAACACGCTGACAGTAGGGACGAAAGCGGAGATCCGGCAGGCCGTGTTCAAGCTATTTGAAACGACCGGCCGTGATGGCGGCTATATCTGCTCGGCCTCCGACCATTTTTTCGAGACGCCGGTCGAGAACCTCGTCACCTTTGCCGAGGCCGCCAAGGAGTGTATGTATTGAAGGTCATGACCCGGCGTCCGGTGGACTGGCCCTTGGACGCGCTCCCTCGGTCTTCGAATAAACAGGACCGCTTGAGGGTGCCGGTTGAATAATCGGTGGGGATCGATGAAGTCAATGACCATTTTTATGACCCACTCGCGATAGAAGAGAACTATATATTCTATAAAAGGAGTGAATGAAAATGGATGGCAGAACGATGGACAAGAAAATCATTTTAGCCTTGATTTTTCTGGCCGCGATCGCGGCGTCCCCCCAGGCTTTCCCAAACTCCAAAGAAGAGGCGATCGTTCTGACGCCGAAGCCGGGGCCCGAACCGCGCATTAACGGCGCGAAGATCTTCGGCGTCAGGCCCGGCTCGCCGTTCCTGTTCACGATTCCCGCCACCGGAGATCGGCCGATGACCTTCGCGGTCGACGGCCTGCCGGCGGGTTTGATCGTCGATCCCGACACGGGCCGGATTTCGGGTCAGCTGGATGCGCCCGGCGATTATGTCGTGACCTTCAGGGCTTCCAACAAGTTCGGCCGGGCCGAGCGGACGTTCAAGATCGTCTGTGGCGAAACGCTCGCTCTCACGCCTCACATGGGCTGGAACAGCTGGTATGTCTGGGAGAACCATGTGACGGACACGATCATGCGCAATGCCGCCGAAGCCATGGTCTCAAGCGGCATGATCAACCACGGTTACATGTATGTGAATATCGACGACTGCTGGTCGGTCAAGCCCGGCTCGAACGATCCCACGCTCCAGGGCGAAGCGCGCGATGGGAAAGGGAAAATCAACGCCAACAAACGCTTTCCGGACATGAAAGCCATGACAGATTTTATTCATGCCAAGGGGCTCAAGGCCGGCATCTACACATCGCCCGGGCCGACGACCTGTGCCGGGCATGTCGCCGCCTACCAGCACGAAGAGCTCGATGTCGCCCGCTTTGTCGAGTGGGGCTTCGATTTCCTCAAGTACGATTGGTGCTCGTACGACAGCATCGCCAAGGACAAGAGCCGGGAAGAGCTCCAGAAGCCCTACCGCTTAATCAGCGGAATTCTCAAAAAGCAGAAGCGGGACATCGTGCTCAACC
>JAPKZH010000525.1 GCA_026393905.1 Candidatus Aminicenantota bacterium | reverse complement strand
CGGCGTAGGGCTGTTGATGGTCATTCCGCTGGTCGTCTCCGTCCTGTTCGGGGAATGGAACCCGGCCATCGATTTCCTTCTCGGCATCGCCGTATGTCTTGTCATCGGTCTGCTCACCGAAGTCTTCTGCCAGACGACCCGAGACCTGACTTGGTCCCATGGACTGGTCGTTGCCGGTTTCTCCTGGATCCTGGCCACCGCCGTCGGCGCCATCCCTCATTGGCTGTCCGGCCATTTCGGCTCCTACCTGGACGCCATGTTCGACATCATGAGCGGCTATACGACGACCGGCCTGTACCTGCTCCAGGATCTGGACCATATCAGCAACGGGCTGAACATGTGGCGGCATCTTATAACTTATGCCGGCGGCCAGGGTATTATCGTCATTGCTCTGACCTTTCTCATCCGGGGAACAGCCGGAGCCTATAAAATCTATGTCGGCGAGGGCAAAGACGAACGGCTGCTCCCTAATGTTATCCAGACGGCCAGGGCCATCTGGCTGATTTCCCTGACCTACCTTGCCGTCGGCTCCGCGGCCCTTTGGGCTGTAGGCATGAACATGGGCCAATCTCCGTTCAGGGCTTTGTTTCATGCCGTCTGGGTCTTCATGGGCTCCTGGTCAACGGGAGGTTTTGCCCCCCAGTCCTACAACATCCTTTATTACCACTCGCTGGCCTATGAGATCATTTGCGCCGTCGTCTTTATCGTCGGTTCCTTCAATTTTGCCCTGCACTGGGCGGTTTGGACAGGCAAGAAATCCGAGATCCGGAAAAACATCGAAATCATTTCGTTCTTCATCACCATGACGATCGCCATGCTGATCACCACGGCGGGGCTGACCAAGCTCGGCGTCTATCCCGATATCGTCTCGAGCTTCCGAAAGATGTTCTTCCAGGTCTCCAGCGCGCATACCACGACAGGATTCGGCACCATCTATTCCCGGACATTTGTCGTCCAGTGGGGTCCGCTGGCCATGCTCGGCCTCACCTTGGCCATGGCCATCGGAGCCAGCGCCTGTTCGACGGGGGGCGGCTTCAAGGGAATCCGGATGGGTCTCATTTTCAAATCCATGCTCCAGACCATACGCCGTTTGATATCCCCGGAAAGCGCGTACGTAGTCAAGAAGTGGCACCACGTCACCACCCGAGTCCTCGACGACCCTGCCGTCCATTCGGCGATGTTGATCGTGATTTTTTACATCCTGACCTACGCCGTTGGAGCGATTATCGGCGTTTTCTATGGTTATGAGCCGGTTCAAGCCCTGTTTGATTCAGTCTCTGCCGGGTCCAATACAGGGCTCTCCTGCGGTGTCACGTCTCCGGCTATGCCTGCCCTCATGAAAATTGTTTATATCGTGGAAATGTGGGCAGGCAGGTTGGAATTCATGAGCCTTTTCGCCCTGGGAGGATATATCATTGCCCTTTTCAAGGGGCGCTGACATGAAAAAAGAACGGATGGTTCAGCCAAGAAAAAAGTTAAAAATAGCCCTGATGCTCTGCCTCTCATTATCCCTCGTAGGCCAGATCATGAGAGCCGGGATTCCCGGTCAAGCTACCGCGGAGCAAAAAACCCCGGCTGACCAGCCGTCTTCGTCTTTGGTCCCAGTGGAAACGAACAGCACGACGCTCGTCGAGGAAGCCGCAAAATGGAACGGCCGCAAAGTCATTTTTACGGGAGAAGCAGTCGGGGAAGGCATGGTACGCGGCCTGAAGTGCTGGATCCATGTCAACGACGACGCCTACATGTGGAAAAACATCGAGGAGGGAGCGAAGCTGGGAGGTTACAACAGCGGCCAGGCGATTTGGGTGGATGCCGGCTCGGCCGGCAAAATTACTTATTACGGCAACTATCTGCATGAAGGGGACATCGTCAAAGTCACGGGTACCTTTAATTCCGTCTGCCGCGATCATGGAGGGGATATGGATATCCATGCCGACACCCTTGAGATTGTCAGAATCGGGCACCCCGTCGGGCATGTGATTAATTATAGACGGGCCGTGCTGGGCCTGATATTGCTTGGTCTCGCCGGCATTCTCTTCTGGATCCGAAGCATCGCCCGGCGCTATCGAACATAGCAAGACGGCCGTCCCATTCATTTTTAGATTTAACCAAATCAGGAAAATTGGAATGTCGATAGAGGGCTTGCATTTGCTTGACTAAAAGAATGGCCTATGGTATCGGATATTGTGCTGTCATAATAAAATTTTTGCTCTCATGGAGGCCATTCTATGAACGGCTGGACCGGCAACTTCCTCAGGGTCAACCTCTCCTCTAAAAGCGCAAAAAAAGAGGCATATAGCGAGGAATTCGCCAAGAAATGGGTGGGCGGACGAGGCTTCGCCGTAAAAATCCTCTATGATGAAGTCAAGCCCGGCACAGATCCCCTGGGCCCGGATAACAAGTTCATCGTTGCCCTCGGGCCGATTGCCGGCATCCCGGCCCCCAACACGGGAAAAGCGGTCGTCGCCGCAAAATCCCCTCTGACCGGCTTCTATGGAGACGGCAACCTGGGAACGCGGGTGTCCGAACAGCTCCGGAAAGCCGGCTACGATGCCCTGATCGTCGAGGGAAAGGCCGACCGGCCGACCATGCTCTATATCGAGGACGACAAAGTCGAGTTCTTGCCAGCCGACGAGGTCTGGGGCAATGGCACCTACGCCACCAACGACTGGATCTACGGAAAGTACGGTAAGGGAGCCGGCGTCCTGAATATCGGCCAAGGCGGCGAAAATCTCAACCGCTATTCCGTCGTCCGCAGCCTGGAAGGGCGGGCCGGCGGCCGGCCGGGCATGGGCGCTGTCATGGGCTCGAAGCTGCTCAAAGCCGTCGTCGTCAAAGGCAGCCGGGCCATCCCCCAGGCCGATCCCCAGGGTATGAAAACGCTGGGCCACGGCGACCTGAAGAAGGTCGGCCAGATCGATAAAGAAAGCGGCTGGTCCATCCAGGGCACGACCGGAGTCCTCTCTTTTTGTAATGAGGTGGCCGGCCTCCCCGTCCGGAACTTCCGCAAGACCCATCACCCCGATGCCTGGAAGCTCGACGGCGAGCGCCTCAACAACCTCCGCATCGCCACCTACGGCTGTCCCAACTGCACCATGCGCTGCGGCATCACCATCCACGACCATGAAGGACGCGAGGCCGAGCTTGATTACGAGAATATCGGCCTTCTCGGCTCGAACCTTGAGATCTTCGACTTCCCACAGGTCGGCTCGCTGAACTACCTCTGCGATGAGTACGGCATCGACACGATGTCGGCCGGCTGCACCCTCAGCTTTTACGCCGACGCGATCGACCATGGCGCCGTGAGCGGCGATTTCAAGTTCGGCGACGCCGAAAGGGCCAAGGAATTGCTCCGGATGGCCGCTTTTCGCGACGGCAAGCTCGGCAACCTCTTGGCCGATGGATCGCGGCGGATGGCCCGGGAATTCGGGCACGGTTCGGAAGCCTACGCCATGCAGGTCAAGGGTCTCGAGGTGGCCGCCTACAACTGCAAGTTCATCCCCGGCCAGGCCTTGGCCTTCGGCGTCGCCCCCATCGGCGCCCACCACCGCGAAGCCTGGATCATCACCTTCGAGATCAAGTTTACGACCCGCGAGTCCTACGGCCCCGAGAAAGCGGCCAAGGTCATCGAGCTCCAGAGGATCCGGGGCGGCATGTTTGAATCGATTGTCGCCTGCCGTTTCCCCTGGATCGAGCTGGGCTGGGGCATAGAGAACTATCCCAAATATTTCAACGCTGTCACGGGATTGAACTGGACGGTGGATGATTTTTGGAAAGTCGGCGACCGGATTTACAGCATGATCAAGCTCAATTTTCTGCGGGAGTTTCCCAACGTCACCCGCGAGGCGGATTACCCGCCGGCCGTTTGGTTTGACCCGGCCAACGTCGATACCGAGGGCCCCATCGCCGGCAAGGTCCTCGAGGTCGAGAAATACGACGGGCTTCTCCAGCATTACTACGACCAGCGCGGCTATGATAAGCGGGGGATTCCGACCAAGGCCACACTCGAGAAGCTCGACCTTAGCCAGGAAGCGGCGGTCGCCGAAAAATTCGCGAAGCTGGCATAGAGTATGAAAATTCACGTGAAGATGATCGGCCCGCTGATCTATGATGTCGGGTTCAGCGAAAAAGATCTGGAAATCCCGGAGCGGACCACCGCGGAAATGTTGATGGAATTGATCAGCGTCTCGAAGCAGCGGCCGAAAATCGTCACCAGAAACGGAAAAGCGGTCGCGCCGCATGAAGAGCTGGCGGAAGGAGACAGGATCGCCGTCTCGCCGATTTACTCCGGCGGCTAACAATTGACAATTGGGGTCAAACCTACTCGTTACGCAGTCTCCCCGAGTGAATTGTGCGTAACGAGTAGGTTTGACCCCGAATTATGAATTAGTTTTATGCCTCTACAACCTGTGCTTGTAAATGCGGCGTGGCGGGAGGCGCTTTCTCCCGTCGGCTCTTTCCAGGCTTTCAACCCATCCACCGGAACTCGGCTCAAGGATATTTACCCTATCTCGAGCTTTGCCGAAGTCGAAGAAGCGCTTGAAGCCGGCCATGCGGCCGCAAACGCGCTTTTCAAAACGCTCCCCGAAGCCATCGCCGCTTTTTTGGAAAATTTCGCTGGAAGTATCGAAAGCCACGCCGATGAGCTGGTCGAGATCGCTCATCTAGAAACCGCTCTGCCAAAAGAACCGAGGCTGAAGTCGACGGAACTTCCCCGGACGACAAATCAACTGCGCCAGGCGGCCCAAGCAGCGAGAGGTCGCTCGTGGTGCCGGGCCACGATCGACACAAAAGCCAATATCCGCTCCAAATACGGCCCGTTGGGGGGACCTGTTGTTGTGTTCGGCCCCAACAACTTTCCTTTTGCCTTCAACTCGGCGGCGGGGGGGGATTTTGCCGCCGCCATTGCCGCGGGAAATCCGGTCCTTGCCAAAGCGAATCCCGGGCACCCGGGGACGACCAAGATGTTTGCCGAGCTCGCCTTTGAGAGTGTAAAAAAGGCCGGGCTGCCCAGGGGTATATTCCAGTTAATTTATCATCTTCGTCCTGAAGACGGCCTCAGACTCGTCAGCCATCATCTCGTCGGCGCAACTTCATTTACGGGCAGCCGGCCGGCCGGATTGCGGCTAAAAGAAGCGGCGGAAAAAGCCGGAAAACTGATCTACTTGGAGATGTCGAGCGTTAATCCCATATTCATCCTACCAGGTGCATTAAAAGAGAGAGCAGATTCCATCGCTTCCGATCTTTTCAATTCCTGCATGATGGGGGCAGGACAATTCTGCACCAAGCCCGGCTTGGTCGTTCTGGTTCGGGATGAGCATGGCGAGGAATTTCTACGGATCGTCCGGAAATTATTCGAGCAGCCCCCGACGGGATTCCTGCTGGGGCAAAATGTCCTGGACGGAATTGAATCGGCTATCAAGACGATGAAAAATGCCGGCGCCCAGATTGTGACGGGCGGGGAAAAGCTTGAAGGTGCAGGGTTTCGCTATGCCAATACGTTGCTCCGAGTTTCAGGGGATATCTTTCTTCAAAACCCCGCGGCGCTCCAACAGGAGGCTTTTGGGACGGTGACCCTCGCCGTCTTCGCGGAAGATTTTGACCAGATGACGAAGGTCGCCGTCGCACTCGAAGGCAATCTCACCGCCAGCATCTATAGTCATAGCGCAGATCTAGATGAAAACCTATATACCCGGCTCGAACCGATTTTGCGCCGGAAGGTGGGGCGGCTGCTGAACGATAAGATGCCGACCGGAGTCGCGGTATCACCGGCTATGGTCCATGGCGGCCCCTTCCCTGCCTCAGGCCATCCTGGCTTTACAGCCGTCGGTATTCCGGCGTCCCTTCTTCGTTTTGCGGCGCTGCAAAGCTATGACAATGTGCGTCCGAACCGCCTGCCTCCCGCGCTCCAGGACAAAAATCCGACCGGCCATATGTGGCGCCTGATCGACGGCGAGTGGACGCAGAGGGATATATAAATCGGGGTCAAAGCTACTTTTTACGCGCCCCTCCCCGAGAGAATTGCACGTGATATCGTGTAAATTGGGGTCAAACCTACTCATTACGCATTTTGTGAAATTCTCTCGGGGAAACTGCGTAATGAGTAGGTTTGACCCCGGTAATTGACCCCGGGGATTATTTCCTCTTGGCTTTGACGAGCAATTCGAGCGCCAGGTTGTCCTGCATGTTGGCCACAATCCCGACCCGCG
>JAPKZH010000373.1 GCA_026393905.1 Candidatus Aminicenantota bacterium | reverse complement strand
AAATCAAGATCTCGCAGGATAGATGCTGGTTCTGGCGTTCGAAGAAGGGATGCTCCTTGACCCTGACCGCGACATAGAGGTCGCCGCGAGGAACACCTCGTTCACCCGCTTCGCCCTCAGCCGAAACTCGCAGTCGCGAGCTGTCTTCTATGCCGGCCGGGATATGAATTTTCAGTGTCCGCTTCTGGCGGATATGCCCGGAGCCCCGACACCCTTCGCAGGGCGCCGTGATGACCTCGCCTTGACCGCCGCAACGCGAGCAGGTTCTGGCCACCGTAAAAAAGCCTTGTTGGTGACGGATCTGGCCTCTGCCCCCGCATGTCGGACAGGCGGCTTTCCTGGCGCCGGGACGGAGTCTTGTCCCTTGGCAGGTGGGACAGAACTCGGCTCGGTTGAGCGAGATCTCCTTTTCGATACCCGCGGCCGCCTCTTCCAGGCTGATCTCGATTTCGAGCACCAAGTCCCGGCCTCTCTGGGGAGAGCGCCGCCGCTGCCCGGCCCCGGTCCCGAAGAAATCCCCGAAGCCGAAACTGAATCCGAAGAAGTTGCCCAGGATATCCTCAAAATCCTCGAAGACGGATGAGTCGTAGCCCGAGAACCCGGTGAAGCCCTCGCCCCGGAGGCCATCATGGCCGAACCGGTCGTACGTCGTCCGTTTCCGGGGATCGCCGAGGACGCTGTAGGCTTCGGCGCCTTCCTTGAATTTTTCCTCGGCCTCTTTGTCACCCTGATTCCGATCGGGATGGTGCTTGAGGGCCAGCTGACGATAAGCTTTTTTTATCTCTTCGGCGGAGGCGCCCCGCGAGACGCCGAGGATGTCATAGTAATCCCTTTTTTCCATTCGATGTCGTTTCCTTGGCTTCCTTTTCCCGTTCTCTCACCACGATGTTGTTCAGCTCTTCCCGGCTGAGCCCGGACGACGGCTGGATCAGAATTTTCTGCTCTCTGCCCGAGGAAATATCCCGGGCCGAGACCTTGACGATGCCGTCGGCATCAATCTCGAACGTCACGTCGATCTCGGGAACCCCGGCCGGAGCCGGGGAAATCCCGACCAGGTCGAACATGGCCAGCGATGTGTTTTCGGAAGCATGGTGGTTTTCGCCCTGGAGGACATGGATCCTCACCCGCCGCTGGTCATGCTCTACCGTCGTGAAGGGCTTTGTCCTTTTTGTGGGAATGGTGGTATTTTTATCGATGATTTTTTCAAAACCGTTGTTTTCCGTCTCGATGCCCAGGGAAAGCGACGTGACGTCCAAGAGAAGGACTAACTCATTGAGCTCGCCGCGAAGGATTCCCGATTGAATGGCCGCCCCCATGGCCACGCTCTCGTCCGGGTTGAGCTTGTCATTAGGCTCTTTTTGAAAGAACTCGGCGACCCGTTTCCTGACCAAGGGCATCCGCGTTTGGCCGCCGACGAGGATGACATCCTCGATCGCCTCGAGCTTGAGCCCGCTTTCCTCGATCGCCAGCCGCATCAGGGGTATGGATTTTTCGACGAGGTCTTTTGTCAGTTCTTCCAGCAGCGATCGGCTCAGCGATTTGCGCAGGTGTTTCGAGCCGACGGCATCGGAGCCGATAAAAGGCAGGTTGATTTCCGTTTCCTGGGTGAAGGACAGCTCGCGCTTGGCCCGCTCGGCGGCCTCTTTGATTCTTTGGAGGGCGTATTTGTCCGGGGAGATATCGATCTTGTGGTCTTTCCTGAATTCTTCCAGCAGCCAGTCGACGATGCGCCGGTCGAAATCTTCGCCGCCGAGATAGGAATCGCCGTTCGTGGCCAGGACGTGAAAGACGCCGTTGTTGATTTCAAGGATGGTGATGTCGAACGTACCTCCTCCCAGGTCAAACACGGCCACAGCTCCGGCCTTCTTCAGGTTGAGGCCGTAGGCGAGGCTGGCCGCCGTCGGTTCGTTGATGACGCGCAGAACATTGAGGCCGGCGATCGTGCCGGCGTCTTTGGTCGCCTGTCTCTGATGGTCATCGAAATGAGCGGGCACGGTGACGACGGCATCCTTGACCTCCTCGCCGAAGTAGGACGCGGCACAGGATTTGAGGTATCCCAGGATTTTGGCCGATATTTCCTGGGGCGTGATGAGCTGGGACCCGACTTCGATCAAGATGTCTCCGTTGGGCGCCTCGGCGATTTTATAGGGCATCCGCCGGCGCGTTTCGCTCACCTCCGGCGAATTGTATTTCCGGCCGATCAGACGTTTGATGGCAAACAAGGTGTTCTCGGGATTCGTCACGGCCTGCCGCATGGCCAGGTTTCCGATCAACGTCTCTCCGGAGGATGTGAAGCTGACCATGGACGGCGTGGTCGGAGCGCCTTCGAGGTTGGGGATCACTTTGGCCGATTCCCCGATGAGATAAGCCATGCAGGAATACGTTGTACCCAGGTCGATGCCGATGACGTGGCCCATGTTAATCCTTTTTCGGAATGATCACTTTGACCAGGGACGGGCGGAGGAGTCTACCGCTGAGAGTGTAACCCTTCTGCAGTTCTTCTCCGACGAGCGGTTCCTCAACCTGGTCGGATTCTTCGGTCAGGACGGCTTGGTGAAAATTGGGATCGAATTTCTTTTGGACCGCCTCGATCGCCTCCACGCCGCGTTTCCGGATGAGGTCGGTGAATTGCTTGGCGATCAATTCGATCCCTTCCTGAAAACTCTTTCCATCGGTCTGGTCCTTGTTCTTGAGGGCCCGCTCGAAATTGTCCAGGACGGTCAAGATCTCCTGCAGGAACTCGCTCAGGGCGAATTGATAGAATTCCCGTTTTTCGCGCTCCAACCGTTTGCGGAGATTTTCCATTTCGGCGACGGCTCTCATGTATTTATCCAGGAGGGCTTCGTTCTCCTTCTTGAGATTCTTGATCTCGCCGTCCCGTTTTTTGAGCCTGTTCTTGAAGGATTTCGCCTCATCATGCTCGGGCTTTTCCACTTTCTTGTGGTCTTTGGCCGGCTCCTTGGATTCCGGCTTCTTGGGAAGCATCGCCTCTCTCAAGGCGGTATCGTCCTCCTCGGGGATTTCGGAAATCTCGTAGATATCGTCCTTGACCTTGGAATCTTCAAAATTCATGGCAATTCACCTTGTCACTGATTTTGGCTGATGGTCTGGCTCAGTTTCCTGGCCACATTATCGACCAGCGGAATGATTTTCTTGTAGGGGATGCGCTTGGGGCCGATGATCCCCAAGGAGCCGAGCACCTGGAGCTTGTCCCCATAATGGGACAGGACGAGCGAGCAGTCGGAGATGAGCGGCACGTTGGACTCCGACCCGATCAGGACTTTGACCCGGTCCAGGGCAATGAAATCCGAGAGGAGCTTGGCCAGGTTGGCCTTCTCCTCGAAGTTCTGGAAAAGGGATTTGAGCTGGTCGATATGAGACATGCCGAACTTGTCGATCAACTGGGCCGTTCCCTGAAGAATGATCTGACTCTCCTCCTCCTCCTGGAAGATGGACGCCCGAAGCAGGGTTATCAGCTTTTTGAAGGCGCTTTCGAACCTGGATTGGTACTTGGGGAGTTCGCCCAGAAGATAATCCCTGACCGAAAGAAGGTTTTTCCCATGGAAGTTCTGGTTGATGTAGTGGGAAGCCTGGTCGAGCTCGAGCTGGTCAAAATAGGCGTCCGAGGCGACGACCTCGGTCAAGACCATGTTGAAGGATGTCAGAAGGATGATCATAACCTTGTTCTCGGCGATCTTGATGAACCGGACGTGATGCAGGTTGATCTTCGAGATCCGCGGGGAAAGGACGAATCCCAGGCTGTCGGAATGTTCGGCCAGGACGCGCGAAGCCTGATGGAGAAGCGATTTCAAGTCCCCCTTTTTCACCGAAAGCTCCCGGGAGAAGAGGTTCATCTGGTCGAGCGAGAGCGGGGCCTCTTCGAGGAGGCTGTTGACGTAAAACCTCAAGCCTTTGTCCGTCGGAACGCGGCCCGAGGAGGCGTGGGGCTGGGACAAGAACCCCAGGTCCTCCAGCTTGGACATGATGTTCCGGATGGTCGCCGGGGAATCCGCGAGGATCCTCTTTTGGTAGATAAAGCCCGAACTGATGGGTTTCCCGATCTTGAGATAGTTCTCGGCAATCGCGCTCATGACGAGCTTGTCTTTTTCTCTCAAAACGAGGTTTTTCACGGCGTTCTCACCGAATTTTACAGGACTCCTGACCGGGTGTCAACGGCGGAGCCTTGAAAAGGATTCTCTCCCCAACGGGATTTTTCGGCGGATTCCAAAGCTCCTCCCCAAAAGCCTGTGGCCAATCCATCTCTGCAGGGCAATGATTGTCTGCCTGATATGAATTAAAGAAGTCTTCTCATTTGTCCTGCTACCGGATTCGGATTCCGGCGTATCCGACGACTTCCCGATAATCGCCGGTTTGATCGCCCGACGTCGCGTATTTGATGAGTTCGGCCTTGTCCGCCCCGAGGTCGTTGGCCGCGACCAGAGCGGCCGCCGTCGGCTTAAAGCCGCACATGCTGATATCTTCCCGTTTCACGACGTCGAAGAGCCCCCGGGGATCAAGGTCCAGGATCTTTTGGATGGCTAAGAAATCCTTTTCCCGAGCTTCCTCGGCGCTGATATAGTGGCTCATATCCGTGCTGGCGACGATGAGCGTGTCCTTGTCGAGCTCCCGGATTCCCCGGGCTATGGCCCCGCCCAAATTTTCCAACTCGTCATACGAAGCCAGATAGGAGATCGAGATGGGAACGATGGAAAATTCCGGCTTGAAAAACTGGAGAAACGGAAGCTGGACCTCGAGTGAGTGCTCCTGAAGGTGGGCCGACGGGTCATCCCGCACGTATTTGGAATATTCCATGATCAGGCCGGCCAGGTCTCCGGCTACCGGGAGCGTCCCGAGCGGAGTCTCCCAGTCTCCCTCTGTCATAAGTGCAAATGTCGGCCGGATCGGCCTGTGACTGGGCGCCAAAAGGACTACCGTGTCCGTAATTTTCACAGAGGAATAGACGGCGCCGGCGACCGGTCCGGAATAGATAAAACCGGCATGGGGCGACACGATGGCCTTGGCCGTCTCTTTTTTTTCTTTAGGCAAGACCATCTGGGCCAGCATCCGGCGCAGCTCGCCGGCGCGGGCCGGATAAAAATGCCCCGCCACCGCTGCTTTTCTTCTCATGCCCCCTCCTTTCTCAAGGCTCAAGCTGATAGCGGAGTTTTTCCAGCATACGCATCTCCAGAATATCCAAGGCGTTGGCCCGGATAAGCTCTCCAACGTGGCTCGGGATCGACGGGGACCGGCGTTCCCAGGGGTTTTTGTCTTCGGCTCGGATTCCGATGATATTCGACATAACGGCGTCTGATATGGATAAACACGAAAGAATGAACGTATAATTATGGCATAAATGAGCGAACCGGTCAATTGAACGGGGGCCGAGAAGAAGCCCTTTATTTTGGTCTTTTTAGGCATTATAATAAGCCCTCGTGATACAATTCTTCAACACGCTCAGCGGAGGCAAAGAAACCTTCCGGTCCATCGTTCCGGGCGAAGTCAAACTCTATACGTGCGGGCCTACGGTTTATGATTACGCCCATATCGGAAACTTCCGGGCCTACCTCTTCGAGGATCTTCTGAAGCGATTCCTCCAATTCGCCGGTTACAGGGTCAGTCATGTCATGAACATTACGGATGTGGACGACAAGACCATCAAAGGGGCCGAGGCCCAGGGCGTCAGCCTGGAGCACTACACGGCGAAATTTATCCAAGCCTTTTTTGAGGATACCCGTCTCCTTCGGGTCGCCCCTGCCGATCATTATCCGCGGGCCACAGAACACATTCCCGACATGGTCAGGCTTATCAGGGGGCTCCTGGACAAGGGCTATGCCTATGTCAAAGACGGCTCCGTCTATTTCAGCATCGCCAAATTCCCGGAGTACGGAAAGCTGTCCAAGATCCGCACGGACGAGCTCCAATCGACGGAGCGGGTCGAGGACGATGAATATGAAAAGGAGAGCGCCCAGGATTTTGCCCTCTGGAAGGCCAGAAAAGAAGGAGAGCCATTCTGGGATACCGCCATCGGCCCCGGCCGGCCCGGCTGGCACATCGAATGCTCGGCGATGAGCTCCAAGTACCTGGGGGAAACCTTCGATATCCACTGCGGCGGCGTGGACAACATCTTTCCTCACCACGAAAACGAGATCGCCCAGTCCGAAGCCTATTCCGGGCACCCCTTCGTCAACTACTGGCTCCACTGCCATCATCTCATCGTCAACGGCGAAAAAATGTCCAAGTCCAAGGGAAACCATTTCACCCTCCGGGATTTGAGGCAAAAGCAGGCCGATCCTCTGGACATTCGCTTTCTTCTCCTCTCTACGCATTACCGCAAAGTGCTGAATTTCACGTTCGAGGCCCTGGACCAGGCCAAGGCTTCGGTTCAGAGGATCAAGGACTTTCTCTACGAGCTGGAAAGCCGAAGCTTTCCCGCCGGAGACAGCCCTTCCATCACAAAATTAATCCAAGAAACCCAAGAGAAATTCATCGGAGGCCTCGGCGACGACCTCAACATTTCCGTGGCTCTGACGGCCCTTTTCGAGCTCATCAAAAAAGCGAACATCCTGATCATGGAAGAAAAAATCCGGGCGGGTGATGCAGAAACCCTATCGGCCTTCGTCTATCGTCTTGACGGCGTCCTGGCCGTCCTGCCTGCCAAACAGGAGGCATCGCTGCCGGAGGAGGTCGTCAAGAAAATCGAGCGGCGGGAAGAGGCACGCCGGGCAAAGCAATACGGGTTGGCCGACCAAATCCGCAAAGAACTCCTCCAGGCGGGCATCGCCCTCGAAGACACCAAAGACGGGGTTCGATGGAAAGCCCTCAAAAAGATAGGCTGAGCTTGGGCAAAACGGGTGAAGAAGCGGCCGTCCGCTATCTTAAAAAAAAAGGGCTATAAAATCGTCGGACGCGGCTTTCGTCTTCTCCGGGGTGAGATCGATATTCTCGCCTACGATCGGACAACGCTGGTCTTTGCCGAGGTCAAGACGCGGACGAGCCGGGCCTTCGGTTTTCCGGAGGAATCCGTGACGCCGGCCAAACAGGCCCAAATCCGCAAGATCGCTCAGGGCTATCTGGCCAAACACCGCCTGGAAAACGTCCCCTGCCGCTTCGATGTGCTTTCGGTGATGATTGGGAACGATCGGCAGGTCATGATCCGCCATTTCGAGAATGCGTTTTAGAGAAAGATCCTATTTCTTGCCTGGGTTCGGATGGTCGGCTTCGGCTTGACCAACGTCCGATCTTATGGACGCCCGAGCGGTCGCAGGATTCCGCCAAAAGAGCCGCTGCCGGCTTGCCCAGGACGGGATGAAGGACATCCGGGGCGATTTCGTAAAGGGGAACAAGGACAAAATTCCTGGCCGTCATTCGCGGATGGGGAATGACCAGATCGGGAGTGTCCATAATGGTATCTGCCGCCAAAAGGATGTCCAGGTCGATCAGCCGGGGACTGTTCCGGATCGTCTTCGTCCGCCCCATCTTTTTTTCGATGGATTGAAGAAGGGCCAGCAGTGCCCAAGGCGTACGATCAGTCTCAACCTCCACCGCCTGGTTGACAAACCAGGGCTGATCGGCATTTCCGACCGGCTGGGTTTGGTAGAGAGATGAAGCTCGGAGAATTCTGACAGAAGCGTTTTTTAGATGGCCGATGGCCCGCTTCAGGTTCCTCCTCTTATCTCCGAGATTGCTGCCAAGGCTGAGAAAATATGTCATGAAGGATGCGGTCAGATGTGAAGAAGCCCGAATCTTCTGAAAACGCGGAGCACGGCGAATGTTATCCAGAGATGGTCCTCCAAGCTCGCTTTCTTGGCATCCGACTCCCAATATCCGAGGTGATTTTGTTTCGAGAGCAGCCAGTCCAGGGACTGGGAGATCATGGGTTGGTCAGCCGGAAATCCGATTTTGGACAAGGAATCGAGGCTGCTCAAGATGTTGGTCGTCCAGAACGGATAGGTCAGCTCTTCCCAATGGGAGGCCGCCCTCCTGTCTTCATATTGATCCTCCTTAAAAAAACGGCTGAGAACAAGCTCCCCGGCTTTTCGGCATTCTTTGCTTCCCTTCCGGGTCGTTGATTCGGCCAAGGCCCGAAGGACCATGCCGGTGATGAAATGGGAAAAAGGCTTGGATTTATCGGGCTTAAAAGGACTCTTCTTGCTCCCGGAAAGCCGTTGGTAGCGTCGCTCGACCTGGTCTTTGCTGATCGTCCGGCACGGGATGGCCCAGCCGCCGTCCTTCTGCCGGGTCTTCAGGATCCAGTGAAAGCCTTTTTGGATCCTGGCGTCTTTGTCCAGGCCATATCGGCAAAGGATTTCGAGAGTCAGCGCATGAAAACCGGGGGAATACTCGTTGTAGGCCGTCGCCCGGAAATCCCCCTCGGCCGTCTGGGATGAAAACAGGTAATGGATCGAGTTTCGGACCTCGTCGTTATCCAGCCGACATCCATAATCGTGGAGCTTATAAGCGTTTTTGAGCGTCTCGATCAGAAACTCCGGCTTATTTTCCAGGTTGGGAGCATTGGCCCTATCCTTGGGCCAGCTGCCGTCCTCCCGCTGGGCCGCCAGGATCCTGAGCCGCGCGCCGAGCTTCGAGAGATTCTTGAAGTCCCTGTCCACGGGGACTTCAAGGATGTCCTTCTTCAGCCAGAACAAAATCGGAAGATTGCCCCTGGACAGGAGCAATTCGATGGCCTTGTGCAGGCTGGGATGATCGGACGTCATGGGCAGGTCGTATTTTATTCTATAACAAGTAGATAAACCTGTCAATTCGCCGGGCGGATGGAGGAAAAAATAAATTTTCTTACACGGTTGGACAAAATTTTTGTATGATGATAGGGAGAGGAGGATGGTAGGCCATGAATAAGAAATGGAGCTGGCGCCTAACGATGTCCCTGGTCCTTATCGGGGCATCATTCATTGTCTATGCGTTTCACTATCTCGTTTTTCGCGACCTTCACCATATCTTTCTCTATCTCATCGGAGATATCGGTTTTCTCTTCATCAATGTCCTGGTCGTCACCCTGTTGATCGAACAGCTGCTCAGCCGCAGGGAGAAACAGGCCCTGATGAAAAAAATGAACATGGTCATCGGGACGTTCTTCAGCGAGGTCGGGCTGGGGCTCCTAAAGAAATTCCCCGTTTTTGTTGAAAACGCCTCCGGTTTGTCCCCCCATCTCGAAATCCAACCCCGTTGGCAGAAAAAAGACTTCCTCAAGGCCGGGCAAGCCGCCCGGGATTTTTCCTACAAGATCCGGGTGAAGCCCTCGGACCTCACGGAGCTCCGCTCGGTTCTCGTCTGCCGGCGGTCGTTTCTTCTTCGCCTCCTGGAAAACCCCAACCTTCTCGAACACGACCGCTTCACGGACCTTCTCTGGGCCGTGTTTCACCTGACGGAGGAGTTGGAAATGCGGGGAGAAAGCCTGGAAAGCCTTCCCG
>JAPKZH010000258.1 GCA_026393905.1 Candidatus Aminicenantota bacterium | reverse complement strand
GGATGAGAGAAAGAGAGACGTCCGCCACGGTCGGTTCGATCTCTCGCAAGTCCTGATAGGCCTTCAGATAGTTCCCGGGATCGCCGAAAAAGCCCGTCAAGAGGGCCTGCGGGCCGTCCTTGGACGGGCTGTATAATTCATAGTCGCCAAGGCCTCCGTGTTGGAAGAAAACAATGTTGAATCCCGGCGGAAGGCCGAGGTCGGCCTTGTTTTGATAAAACCAGATTTCGGTGGGGTAAATCCCTGATTTTCCCTCAAACCTTTGAATATCGTTGGGCTCTCCCAGGATGATGTAGATCCGACCGCGGGCCGTCCTCCATCCCGGCATGGGCGAAGACCGGCCGTAAAAATGGTTGGCATAGTTGATCCTGCGGTAATGCTCGGTCTTGAACTCGTTATCCGGCGTATTCGGAGTCGGGTCCCTGTGCTTCCAGAAGGCGTTGATAAAGAGATCGCGCTCCCTGTCCGTCTGGAGCTTCAAAAAAACGTCCCGCTCCACGGGGGTGATGATATAGACGACCTCCTCCTCTAGCCATTTTTTATACTGGGCGGGGAGCTGCGTTTTCTGGGCGAACATATCCTGAAAAACCAGGGATAGGGCCAGGACCAGGAAAAGGATCGAAAGCACGCGTAATTTCACGGCAAAACTCCTTCACCTTAAAAAATAATCCTATCCCCGAATAAATGCAAGCTGAGGCAACGGTGAAAGCGGTTTTTCAGAACGAGAACCGCGCCGAAAGCCTGAAGTTGCGGACTCCCGAAATGTTGGTCACCTTTCCGAAGCTGGAGCTGGCTGTATAGGTTCCGACATTGGAGTTGGCATCCGATGGACGCCACGTCCCGCCCGGGTTCATGCCGATGGTGACATACTGGTTGCCCAACAGGTTGAAGACATCGACAAACACGCCCAGTTTTCCGAACCGGCCCAAGCCGAACTCTTTTTCCAGCCGGAAATCCAGGTTGTCGTAGGCGGGATCCCGCCGCGTTCCCGACGATTCCAGGTTGACGCTGTAGGATAATCCCTGGGCGTTGTTCGCGGCCATCCACACCGCCGGAGGATAGACGGTGACGCTTCGCTGCCACGGGGAGCCGGAGAAGTGCATGTAGTAGAACGAGGCCAGGAACCGCAAGGGCAGGTTGAACGTGCCGAAGAGCTTGATCACGAGAGGACGGTCCGACCCGATATAGCCGTAGCGGTTGACGAACCAGTTGGCCTGTTGGTAGGCGCCGGAATATCCCCAGACCGAGCCGTAGTCATCGGTGTTGTTGCCTTTGGTCTGGGACCAGACGACGGACCCGCCGAGCTGCCAGCCGCGGGACATGCGCTTGTTGAATGTCAGCTCGAGCGCGTGGTATTTCCTCTCGGCTTCCGGAACGTTGGCGAACGCGGTCATCTGGGCGGGGGCATTGTTGGACATGAAATACATCGTCACGGCTTGCTCGGGGAAGCTGCCGGCCGACGGGACGATCGTGGTGAAGGGGATCCACCAATCGGTGGCCTTGCCATAGGTATTCCAGTAGCGCTTTGTATTCGGATCATACAGGATCGCGCCGACCGTGTCCTTTTTCTCCCGATAGATGAACTGGAGGCCGACGTTGAAATCGCGGAAGAGCTCGTGGTTGATCGAAGCGGTGAACTCATTGTACATCGGGGCCTTGATGTCCGGATCGATGCGCTGCTTGTAATAGCTCGGCAGCATCTGCTGAACGGAGGCTCCGAAAGCGACATATTTGTCGCCGGGCGGGGCATCGGGGACGCCGTTGTTGTTCAGGTCCGTCCAATAAAAGCCGTAGCTCACCGGACGCAGCGGATGGACGGTCTGGAAGTACATGACCGGCATGGCTTCCGCGTACCGCGAGAAGGACGCCTTGACGGCCGTCTTCCCGTCGCCGAAGAGGTCATAGGAAAGACCGAGGCGCGGCGAGAACGGGCTCCAGCTCATGACATCATCCCATCGGTCGATCTTCATCTCGCCGTAAGGATTGAACCCAAACTGGGGCACGAACAGGGCTTCCCCGATGGCCGGGGCAATGCCCGAAGAAGCAACCTTTGTCGACTCCGGCAAATAGCCGTTATAGGTATCGAAACGGAGCCCAAGGTTCAAGGTCAGCCTGTTCTTGATCGTCCAGGTATCCTGAATGTAGGAGCCGAAGCGGACTTCGGAGCCGTTGACGACGTTCGGGCTGTTTTTCGGGCCGCAGACATAGATGTAGAGCAGGCCGTCGCCGTAGGTCGGATGCGGACCGCTCAAGCCGTAGAGGCCGCGGTAATAGTAAGGGCTGCCGTTATAGTAAGTCCAATAGATCGGATTATCCCGGTACCAGGTCCATTCGTCGACGCCGGTCTGGACTTCGACGCCCGCTCTGAACTCGTGGTCACCGCCCAGGAAACCGTCCTGGAAATGGGTCAGGCGGATCGAGCCCTGCTTGGTGTTTCGCCAAACGGGCTCGCCGAACCGGCCGGTGGACCCCCAGCTATAGAATGTGTAAGCATCATAAAATGCGTAGTTTTGCTCGGTCCCCGGCTCGTAGTAGACATTCCATTGAATATCCGCCAAGCCGGCCCGGAAATCGATGAAGGTGTTCGGGGACAGGATCCAGGAGGCGTTGGCCGTGAAGGCCCAGTTGTAGTCCGCCCGTTCCTGGCAGGCATCTGCCGTGGTGTATGTGCCGGCCCCGCTGTATGGCGTGTAAGGATTGGAATAGTTGGCCATCACGAACACCCGCAGGTTCTTCCCTAATTGCGTCGTCAGCTTGAGGAAACCGTTGTAGTTTCGGTTGTAGGGCTGATATTGTTCATAGCTCTTGCCCAGGATCGTCGTCGGAAGAAACGTCGACATGAATTTGTTCCGGGTCATCCCGAGGTCGCCGAAAAACCACAATTTGTCCTTGATGATGGGGCCGCCCAGAATGGCCGAGGTGTTGATCTGGTAGATGTTGAAGGTCGGTTTGCCGACGTTGAGGGCCTTGATCTGCTCGTCCGAGAACAGGATCTCATTGAGGTCCTTGTTGGTGTAATACAGCTGGACCATACCGCTGAATTTGTTACCGCCGGATTTGGTGACGACGTTGACGAACGAGCCGCCCGTGTTGCCGACCTGGGCCGGCAATCCGCCGGTGAGGACTTCGACCTCTTCCATGGCGTCGTATTCGACCGTCACGAAACGGCCGTTCATCGAAGGGTCGTTGACGTTGACGCCGTCGACTTCATAGGCGTGGGAGATTTCGGTGCCGCCGTGCATGACCCCGGAGACCGTTCCCGCCGTCATCCCCATGATCCTGTCGAGGCTCCGCTGCATAGGCAAGTTCATGATAATATCGCGGGTGATCTGGGTGGCGATCTTCGTCGATTGGATATCGACGACGGGCGAGGCGGCCTGGATCGTGATTTCTTCCTGGATCGCGGACACCTTCATCTGGATGTTGAGCGTCACGACCATGCCGACGTTGACGATGATATTCTCGCGCTTGACCGGCTGGAAGCCCTTGAGCTCGAAGGTGACCGTGTAGGTGCCGGGCGGCAGGGCCGGCGCGCGGAACAGGCCGTTTTCCTTGGAGACGTCCGTCACCGTCCCGAGCAGACTCGGCCCTTTGACGGAGACGCTGACGCCGAGAAGCGGCGCGCCATCTTCATCCGTCACCGTTCCCCGGATCGTTCCGGTCTGAAGTTGCTGGGAAAGGAGAAGGGACGGCACGAGAAAAAAGACAAGGACTAAGCTAAGGATCATTTGCTTTTTCATGTTTTCTTCCCCTTGACTGGAATTTTTTTGCGAAATTCGATTCATCATTTTTCTTTTTCGGCCGACGATATCTCGAAAAAGCGATCGTCGACCGGATTCATCTCACACCCGATTCGAACAGCTTAAATATGGGATATCTGC
>JAPKZH010000659.1 GCA_026393905.1 Candidatus Aminicenantota bacterium | reverse complement strand
GTTTTTTCCGGCGCAGCGATTTTCACTTCTCCCAGGAAAACCTGGCTGAAAACCTTGAGGAGGTAAAACATGGTCAGGACGGCCGTGAAGAGGGCGACGGCCGCAACCCAGACCAGCCCGGCCTGGACCGTCCCCATGATGACCAGGAACTTGGAGAAAAAGCCCCCGAAGGGAGGAATGCCGATGACCGAAAAAGCGCAGAGCAGGAAGGCGACGGCGGTGATGGGCATGGTCTTGATCAGCCCGCCCATTTCCCGGATGTCCCGTTTGTGCGTGGCGTGGATGACGATCCCGGCGCAGAGGAAAAGTCCGGCCTTGGCCAGGCCGTGCATCAGGATGAAAAGCAACGAGCCTGAGACCCCGGATTGGTTGGCCACACTGAAGCCTAAAAAGATATAGCCGATCTGGCTTACCGTCGAGTAGGCCAGGATGCGCTTGAAGTCGTTTTCAACCGTCGCCGCAGCGGCCGCGATCAAGCTCGAGATGACGACCAGGATGGGGATGACCTGCGGCCAGTCACCGGGGAGCTTGAACGTATACAAGAAAAGGCGGGCGTAGGCATAGACGCCGATTTTGACGAGCACGGCCGCGTGGAGCAAGGCTGTCACAGTGGTCGGAGCGACGCCGGCGTCCGGGAGCCAAGTGTGAAGGGGCACCGTCGCCGATTTGGAGAACATGCCGAAGAGGATCAGCAAGACGGCGGTCCCGGGAATCATGGTTCCACGCATTGCCGTCAGGTCAAAGGAATTCGTGGTTCCGTAGATCTGGATGAATCCCAGAAGCATGACCACCGCCCCGAAGAACGTGACCAGGAAGGCCTTGTCGGCCTTGAGGATATGATCCTTCAACCGGTAAAATCCGATCAGGCGCCAGCAGCAGATGGCGATAATCTCCCAGAAGAGGTAGATGAAAATCAGGTTTCCCGAATACACCAGCCCCATCATGGACCCGATGAAGAGGACCACCATCAGGTAGTATTCATTCTGGTTTTCCTCGTGATGGATGTAGCCGAGGGAATAGACGATGATCAGGAAGCCGACGAACGAGGAGACGATGGACATGAAGATGGACAGAGGGTCGATGATCAGGATGAAGTCCAATCCCAGAATGAACTCTTTGCGGATGATGGTTTCGCCGCCGCTGATGGCCGTCGGGAGGAGGAACAAGGGGAGGAGCGCGGTGACGCCGCCGAGGAGGACGGCCCAGGCCGACCGGGCGGACTTGGAAATGAGGCTGGCCAGCGGGATGGTAAGGGCGCCAATGATTGGGACAAAAACAGTGAGCAGTGTTATTGTCTCAATGTTCATTTTGAAGGCAAAGTATATTTTTTTCCGAAGGGGAATGTCAAGGCTTTCTTGAAGGGAAAAACGAAGTTATTTTTTGACTATTTGAGGAGGGTCGAGGCGGCCGCCAAGACAACCAGATTCTTCTCCACGGCCGCGGCAAAGAGGAAATATTTTCCAATAAATATCTTTATTCTTATTCAAAGCAGGGGACGGAGGGCCATAGCCCCGCAGATGTTTTTATCTCTTATTTCGTTGCGATCTCGATTTTTTTTATCATATGGACAGGATAATAGATCGTTTTCTCTCCCTGCTTGCCCTTATATCCGGATTGCATGAACTTATTGGCCCTGATTTCTGCCTGGCTCAGCATATCGAAATTCTCGGATATTAAAGTATCATCACTAAAGTGGACAGTTAGAACGTACATCTTTTTTTCTCCCCTGCATAATCATGAAGGAATTATAAGAAATACGGCAGGTCCTGTCAATTTGGGTTTTTGAAAACCGGCCTTTTTTCGTAGCCTGGGAATAAATTAAAAGAAAAAAATCTCATTTTGCCGATCAGCGAATCACTTTCAGAATCCGCCTCCACCTGGCTTTCGGCAGGAAATTGACCATCTTTTTCAACCTGTCCCCGAAGCCGGTCTTCTGGTAGGCGTCCCGCTCCGCCTGATAGGAGAAGTAGATGAGCCACGGCCTTCCTTTCAGGTTGTTGAGCGGCAAAAAGCCCCAGAAGCGGCTATCATCGCTGTTGTCGCGATTGTCGCCCATGGCAAAAATATGCCCTTCGGGGACGATGACCGGGCCGAAATTGTCGCGGGAGTCATTACTGTAATTGGCAGCATCATTCGCAGACCTAATATCGCTGTCGGAATGGACCTTGTATTTTTCTTCCAGCGGCCGGTCGTTGATATAGACCTGCTTGTTTTTGATCTCCAGTTTTTCTCCCGGCAGCCCGATGGCGCGTTTGACGAAATCCTTGGTCAGGTCATTCGGCCAATTGAAGACGATGATGTCCTTCCGTTGGATATTTCTCCGCGGAAGAATTATCTCTTCGATGGGCGAGATCGTGTTGGCATAGACGAGCTTGTTGACCAGGAGGAAATCGCCGACGAGGAGCGTCGGTTCCATCGAGCCCGTGGGAATCTGAAAAGCCTGGACGACAAATGTCATCACGAAGAAAACGAAGACCGCCGTCTCGGCGATGAGCTCAAAATATTCGCGGACGACGCTCTTATCTCTTTTTTTCCTGTCTTTTTTATCCGTCATATTGCACCTGCTAGAATCCGGGGTCAAACCTACTCGTTGCGCATCTCCCCCGAGAGAATTTTGCGTAACGAGTAGGTTTGACCCCATACCTTTCAATAGATCCAATCCTTTTTTTTATCCGGCGAATTCTGCAGGACATGCTCGGCCATGGTTCGCTGCAGCGCGTCGCCCTTAAACGGGCTCCAGCCGTGTCCGCCGCGGTCGCCGTACTTGAACTCGCCTCCATAGGGCGGGTTCGTCGCGCTCTCTAGAAAATT
Organism: Candidatus Aminicenantota bacterium; assembly: GCA_026393905.1. Taxonomy (GTDB): domain Bacteria; phylum Acidobacteriota; class Aminicenantia; order Aminicenantales; family UBA4085; genus JAPKZH01. The sequence goes on along the minus strand of JAPKZH010000659.1, from coordinate 891 downwards.
TTGGAGCAGGTAACAGGCCTCGTTGAGGTAGAAATTATCCATACGCCCGCAATAGACATGGATTTTGCCGGCTAGCTTCGCTCCGACCGCCGTCCAGTTCTTCTCCAAGTAACGGCGGAGGTCGTAGCGCTCGCCCGCCCAAGCTATGGCATCCTTGTCGATCTTTCCCGTGACCGGGTCCCAGAGCGGCTTGGGATAGCCGTCCTCAGCGACCGGCGCGAAAACCGCGTTCCATATAGCCCATTGTCCGCCTGACCGGAACCGATCGCCGATCGCTTCCTCGTAAAGGTTCTCCTGTTCTTGAGTGTATATGATGTTGCCGCTTGTATCCCGCTCGCCGCCGCGCGGCACGCGCGTCCATTCATATTCGATATAGTAAGCGTTCTTGTCATTATAGAGATTAACGATCTGGTATTTTCGGAAATCGACCGGGTCGGGACAGAAGGTCCATGTGCCGCCGAAGAAATCGGGATAGAAGACCTGCATAGCTAAGGAGATCCAGCCTCCGGTCGAGCCTCCCGAGAGCACCCTGGCCCACGGCTGGCCGACGGCACGGAAGGTCTTCTCGACGTGAGGAATGAGCTCGGTGATGATTGCATCGCCGTAGGGACCGGCATTCTCGGAATTCACGCCGTAGGAGTCGTCATAGTACGGGCAGGTATGCTCGATGGTCACCTGGATGAAGCGGGGCATATTGTCCGAGCTCCAGATTTTGTTGGCGGCATTGTTAGGATTTTCGCTGAAGCGGCTGACGTTGCCGCGCGGAAAATGGCCTTGGATGTAATGAACCGGATAGCGCACGTCCGGATGCTCGTCATAGCCCTTGGGCAGCAGGATGTTTGCCCCGATTTCCATCGGCCGTCCCCAGAATTCCGTCAGCAGCTTGCTCTG
>JAPKZH010000581.1 GCA_026393905.1 Candidatus Aminicenantota bacterium | reverse complement strand
CCCATACATTGTCACTTTATTTATTGCGTTTGTATTAACACAAGAAATAAAAAGGTTCAATAAAAAGTGCTTGATAAATCGAAATTATTATAATATCTATTTCATTAATCGCAGGACACAAACCTTTGAAATCGAACGATGGAGAGAAACCATGAACCCGAAAAAAAATCTCGTAATTCTCTTGGCCATGGCGGCTTTGATCTTGGCCGTTTCCTGTTCGACGGGGACGAAAGCCAAGCTAAAGAACTCGGCCCGGGAAGATCAAAACGGCTGGATTTTCGTCCACCTCGAGGGAACCCCCGAAGAGATCGGGTTCCAGCACGGCTACCTTCTCGCTCCTGAGATCGATGACGCGCTGGAGATGTTCGCCTTCTACCTGCCTAAAGCGACGAAGAAGGACTGGACATTCTACCGCGAAGCGGCTGAGAGGATGTTCTGGCCCAAGCTGGAGCCGGAATACCAGGCCGAAATCGAAGGGATCGCCGCGGGGCTGAAAGCCCGGCTTCCGGATAAAAAATACGACCGGATCGACATCACCGTCCTCAACGGCTGGATCGAGCTGGCCCAGTATTATGTTCCTTATCTGGACGAAAAGATCAAGGCCGGCGCCGGCGACAATAAGGCGCCCGGCTATTGCAGCGCCTTTATCGCCACCGGCAGCTACACCGAAGACGGACAAATCGTGATGGGCCACAATTCATGGGTGGAATACATAATCGGCGAGCGCTGGAGGGTCGTTGCCGATATCGTCCCCGAAAAGGGTTTGAGGATCCTCATGGACTGCTTTCCCGGCTATATTCACAGCGGCGACGATTTCGTCATCAACAGCGCCGGGATTCTCTATACAGAGACGACGATCTCCCAGTTCAAAGGATTCAAAGAAAGCGGGACTCCCGAATTCCTGCGTGCCCGCAAGGCTGCCCAGTATGCCCGTTCGATCGACGATTTTATCAAATTCATGACCACGGACAACAACGGCGGCTACGCCAACGACTGGCTGGTTGGGGACACCAAGACCAATGAGATTGCCAAGCTCGAATTAGGGCTCAAAAATCAGCCTGTTTGGCGGACGAACGACGGCTATTTCATCGGCTCCAACTTTGCCGCCGACGAAAAATTCATCGCCGAAGAGACGACCTTCAATCCCAAGGATACGACCCAGTCGGTGCTGGTCAGGAAAGCCCGTTGGGACGAGCTCATGAAGGACAATAAGGGAAAGATCAACGCCGAGACGGGCAAGGCCTTTGAAGCCGACCATCTCGATGCCGCCACCGGATCGCCGGGGTCGAACGGGAATGTCCTGTGCGGCCATGTCGACGACGATCCAAAAGGCTGCCCGGAATTTTCTTGGGCACCCTATTTTCCCGGCGGCACCGTCCAGGGCAAAGTCACGACGGCCGGGCTGGCCAAGGAGATGAAGATCTGGGGCAGAATGGGCCATCCATGCGGCCAGGATTTTATCGCAGCCGCCTTCCTTGAAAAGCATCCGGAATATAAATGGCAGGGAAAATTCCTCAAGGATATGAAGTCCAACCCTTGGACCCTGTTTGAGGCGAAAAAATAGGTCAGGATCTCCGCATTGCAGGACAAATAATTTTTGCGGAGATCCATTGTAAGAATCTTATTTCGTGATATTAATCCCCCCTTCCCCCCTTGGCCAATCAAGGGGGGCCCCGAAAAATGTTGGCGTTTTAGACTATCGGGACACGTTTTAAGACTCTTATTTACTCTATTAATCCCCTCTACTCCCCTTAACCAATTAAGGGGAGCCTCTGGACGCAGGTACGTGTCCTTAAGATAAAATTTCCGAAACGCCCTCCAAGCTCTAAAATATTTGCATTAACCTCCCCTACCCCTCCTATCGAATTAGGAGGGGCCCCGAAAAATGTTGGCGTTTCGGCGGCATGGCGGAGGGAGAGGGATTCGAACCCCCGTTCCAGAAAACTGGAAAGCGGTTTTCAAGACCGCCGCCTTAAACCACTCGGCCATCCCTCCGTTAAGATGACTTATTTTACCCGCTGTTCCGCACAGCCGCAAGCGGAAGTTCCGGCTCGCGGCTGGGACGAGCGAGACGGCAACAATCACCCGGCCTAACGCTTCAATCCGGAAACCCTCATACTCCTCACGGACTCGGCGATCTCTCGAACTCTCTTGGAGGAAATCTGAAGTTTCTCGAGAAGAGCCTGCGCCGCCGGATCGCCGGCCAGGTATTCGACGGGAAAAACGGTCTCATCCATGATTTTCACGTCTTTGAACCCGGCCTCCTTGATCGCCCCTAAATATTCCTCTTTCAAGAGAGCCCCGGAAAGACACCCGACATAGAGGTCCTTGGACTGCTTAAGGAATGCGGGAAGTTCCTTCAACAAAACAATATCCGAGATCATGATCCTCCCCCCGGGTTTGAGAACGCGGAAAGCTTCGCGGAATGCTTTTTTCTTGTCCGGGACGAGGTTGATGACGCAATTGGAGATGATCACATCCACGGAACGATCCGCGGCCGGAAGGCTCTCGATCTCACCGAGCCTGAATTCGACATTCTCATAACCGCCCTTTTTGGCATTCGCGCTCGCCTTTTCCACCATCTCGGGCGTCATATCCACACCGATCACTTTTCCTTTTGGACCGACTTTGGCGGCCGCCAGAAAACAATCAAATCCCGCTCCCGCCCCAAGATCGAGAACGGTCTCCCCCTTCCTCAAAGACGCCAGCCCGATTGGATTTCCGCAGCCGAGGCCCAAATTCGCGCCCTCGGGAACGGCCTTCACTTCTTCTTCGGAATAGCCGATCTCCCGGCTGATATCCGGGGCGACCGCCGGGCCTCCGCAGCATGACGGGGCGGGCCCGCAACAGGAGCTCTCCTTCCGGGCGGCCTTGCCATAAGCCTTCTTGACGGCGTTTTTTATGTCCTTGTCTTTCATTTTGAAACCTCCCTCATTCTGGATTGTCCATCGACCGCGTCCCGAGAGAAGCCACTAGCCGATGATCTCTTTCATCATCGGCCCCAGCATCCCTCGGACCATGTCCGCGAAATCATCGGATTTGACCAAGGAAATGCAACAGACCTGCCCCTCTTTCTGCCAAGTGATGAGAGCCAGCTTGTCTCCGGCCCGGATCTGGGCTTTATCCCGCAGCTCTTTGGGAAGGACCATCTGTCCCCGCTCATCCACGGTGACCATCGATTCCACTTTGCAGCAACCCGTCTGTGGCTTACCCGGCCGGCAAGCCGGCCCTGTTTTTTCTTTTTTTGTCATCGGTCTCACCTCGTTCACAACAATCTCTAAATATTCATAATATTCTGATAATTCTTATTTATCAGAAATTACTGATGATTGTCAAGCGTTTTTTTAGGGAGGCTGATCGAAGGGAAAGACAAAGGGGAATGTCAGGAGATCCGCTCGAGGCCGTCCATGTACGGACGTAGGCCAGGCGGGACGACGACCGTGCCGTCCTTCTCCTGGTAATTTTCCAGGATGGCGCTGACCGTCCTGCCGACGGCCAGACCGGAGCCGTTGAGCGTGTGGACGAATTCGAGCTTGGCCTTGGGCTCCCTGCGAAACCGGATGTTGGACCGGCGAGCTTGAAAATCGCCGCAGTTGGAGCAGGACGAAATTTCCATGTAGCCATTCCGCGACGGCATCCAGACTTCCAGGTCATAAGTCTTCTGGCTGGCAAAGCCCATATCGCCCGTGCACAGGGCGACGACGCGATAGGGAATGCCCAGCCTCTTCAAGATCTCCTCCGCGTCCGTGGTCATTTTCTCGAGCTCTTCGAAGGACTTTTCCGGCAGGGAAAAGATCATCATCTCGACTTTATTGAACTGGTGCTGGCGGATGAGGCCGCGGATGTCCTTTCCGTACGAGCCGGCTTCGCTCCTGAAACACGGGGTATAGGCCACGAACCGCTGGGGCAGGACCACGGCCTCGAGAATCTCCTCACGGTAATAATTGGTGAGAGGCACCTCGGCCGTGGGAATGAGATACCAGCTCGTGCCTTCGAGCTTGAAAAGGTCTGCCGCGAACTTGGGAAGATTCCCGGTGCCCGTCAAACTTTCGGCATTGGCGATGAACGGCGGCAGGACCTCCAGGTATCCGCGCTCCCGCGTGTGAATATCGAGCATGAAATTGATCAGCGCCCGCTCCAGCCTGGCCCCGGCTCCCAGGTAAACCGTGAACCTTGACCCTGCGATCTTTCCGGCGCGCTCAAAATCCAGGATCCCCAGCTGAGTCCCGATATCCCAGTGGGGCTGGGGCATAAAGGAAAATTCTGGCGGCGTTCCGGACCGCCGGACTTCCCTATTATCAGCGGAGTTTTTGCCTTCGGGAACGGAATCGTCGGGGATGTTGGGAATATTGAGAAGAGCCAGGCGGATTTTCTCATCGATCTGTCTGAGCTCATCTTCAAGCGCTTTGATCCGGTCGCCGACGGTTCTCATCTCGGCGATCAAGCTCGAGGCATCCTTCTTCTCCCGCTTGGACTGGGCGATGAGGTCGGACGCCTTGTTCCGCTCAAAACGAAGCTCTTCGGCTTTGCGGAGGATCTTTTTCTTCTCGTCCGACAACCGGCTGAATTCGTCCAGGTTGATGGCGATGCCCCGCGAACCGATCTTTTTCAGGACAAAGTCTTTGTTCTCCAGGACAAATTTGGGGTCCAGCATCGCCCGGATTATAACACAAGCCGGCCAAATCGAAAACAAACCCGCCGGGCGTCGGACGAAGTTCGGCGCCCGTTGGAAGGGGTCTTCCCCTCCAAGTTGACTCCCCGCCTGGATTTAAATATAGTAAAAACAAAATATGGCCCCAAAAAAGAAAGCTCCTGACTTCAAGGGCTATATCCAGGTCTATACGGGCAATGGCAAAGGAAAAACGACGGCGGCCCTGGGGCTTGCCTTGAGAGCGGCCGGCCACGGCCTCAGGTCGTATATCGGGCAGTTCCTGAAAGGGCAACGGTACGGAGAGCTGGCGGCCGTAAAAAAACTCTCGCCGCTCATCACCCTACGTCAGTTCGGCCGCAAAGGCTTCATCCATGTCACGGAAAACCCCGAGGATGAAGATATCCGAAGGGCGCGGGGCGGCTTGAGAAAATGCCAGGCGGCCATGCTCTCGAAAAGATACGACCTGGTCATCCTGGACGAGATCAATGTCGCCCTGTACTTCAAGCTGCTTTCCGAAAAAGACGTCCATGGC
>JAPKZH010000169.1 GCA_026393905.1 Candidatus Aminicenantota bacterium | reverse complement strand
TGGCGATGGATACGGTTTTGCCGATTGTCAGTTGGCCCGATCTTCGGATGAAGCTTTTTAAATTCTCCCCGGGCACATACTCCATCGTGATGAAGTGGGTCCCTGCGGAATTGCCGAGATCGTACATCCGGCAGACGTTCTTGTGAATAATACGGCGGGCGATCTTCAGCTCGTTGCGGAAGCGCTGGAGCAGCTCTTCGTCGGCGGTAATCTCGGGCTTCAAGAGCTTCAAGGCGATTTTATCTTCAATGTCCTTGTCCAGGACTTTATAAACCCTCCCCATGCCGCCTTTGCCCAGCTCTTCAATGACCTGATAGCGGCCGGCAAAGGTCGAGCCTGTGGTCAGCTCTTTGAAAAGTGTTTGAAGAGTCTCTGTGACTTCTGGATGGGCGGTCTTGAAAGACGGAAGCGGCGTCCCGCAATCTCCGCAGAACTGTTTGGTCTCTGGATTCTCAGCCTGACATTTCGGGCACTTGACGGCCATTGTTGGCCCCTCCCATCCGGAATGGTTAAAGATTACCAGGGAAAGGCTGCAGAGTCAACTGGGTCGGGATCTGGCCTTCAGGCATGAATCTTTAAAATGGATTTTGATTTCCGGAATCACTAACTAACTGGCTAAACAAGCGGATTTCGAACCTTGAGGCCGGGGAATCGGCTAAAATCCCGATCAATGGTCCACAGTTCACTCACGCCGTTTTGTAAACACAAGGCGGCGATCCGCGCGTCATGGACTTTCGGCCCAAGGATATGTCCGGCCCCGAGGAGCGTTCGGAACACACGCCAGTAGCCTTCGGATTCGGCAAGGAGGATGAGGCTCGGGGATTCAAGCCAGGCTTCGACCTGGTCGACGGCCTTTTCGAGCGGAGTCGGAGGAGCAAAGACGCGTGGGTGCGTCACAACAGCCAGGAACTCGTGAAGGCAAGGCCACGGGATCGTCCAGGGCGCGCGGCCCTCAGCCAGCCCGGAAAGGCGGGCATAGGCGGCGGCGTGCCATGTCGAATCTTCGCGGTGAGCATAAACGAGAAGGTTGCTGTCGATCGCGATCATCCGCCTCGTCCTTCATAGCTTGCGTCGAGAATCCTGTCCCAGGCGGCCCCAGAAAGAGGCGGCCGCAGACCTTTGCCTTTAAAGGCGGCCTTGCGCAGCCGGAAGGCTTTGTTCCCGCGGCGATGCCGCTCGGAAACAGCCTTGCGCAGTCCTTCCTCGACCAGGGCGCGCAGGGTTGTCCCCTCCTCGTGGGCGACTTTGCGCGCTTCCTTGAACAGGCTATCAGATATCTGTATGGTTGTCTTCATATGGCTAACCATATCATCTCTCCGGGACCGATGTCAAGAAACCGAACAAGTTCTGGAGCCAACCATTGATGGGGACGGCAGCACGGCGTTACACCTCAGCTGACGTTTTTTCGATCGCTATTTCTCAGCCGGGACAAAGATCGTCTTTTTTGACTTTCATAGATTATAGAATCCGGGCACTTCGTCTGACGTCTTTTCCTCCCGAGAGAGCAGTAAGTTTAGGCGACGGGCTAGGCCTTTCTCGGATAGCCTACAGTCTGGGCAAAAAGCACTCGCTGCTCGGGCCGCAGCTTGAACTCCTTGGCCGTGTTTTCCTTATCGCAATTGTGGAACCAGGCCGCTAATCCCTCC
>JAPKZH010000546.1 GCA_026393905.1 Candidatus Aminicenantota bacterium | reverse complement strand
GAGTCAGCCACGACCAGCCAGTTCCGGTGTCCCAGGGCGGGAAGTTCCTTGAGGAGTTGGTCTTCCCAGGTCGGGGCCTTGGCCGTTTCTTTGGCCTCTTCGGCGTCTTCTTGTTCATTTTTTTCGCCTTCGCAGGCTGTTAGCGAGAGTCCAAGGCAGACGAGAAAAACGGCAAGGACTAATTTGTGGCTTTTAGACACAGGAAGGTTCCTTTCCCAGAGTCTCGTTTGGTCGCGAGGTGATGGCCAAACATTACTAGGATTTATATATCGCAGGCCGGACAAAGTCAATTTGGAAGGGGGATTTGCAAAGAGGTGATTTCAAGGAGGCATAGGAATCGTCACAGAGGCCCCTTAGCGGAGGGGGGCCCCGGACACTCTTGGAGGAGGACCCTTTCACAGGTTCCCCCTCCAACGGGCGGCGGGAATACCCGCCCGCCCTGCCACCCCTCCAAGGAGCATCCTCCCATGAAGTCATCGCCAAATGCTCCTTGGAAGGAAGGCAGGGAGGGAGCGAAGCGACCGTTGGAAGGAAAACCCTACAAAAGGGTTTCCTTCCAAGAGTATCCGACGGGACTGGTTCCCCAGGGGACTGGGGGCGATTCCTATGCCTCCTTGAAATCACCTCTTTGCAAATCCCCCTTCCAAATTGACTTTGTCCGGCCTGCGATATATAAATCCTAGTAATGTTTGGCCATCACCTCGCGACCAAACGAAACTCTCTAAAAGGAACCGTCCTATGTCTAAAAGCCACAAATTAGTCCTTGCCGTTTTTCTCGTCTGCCTTGGACTCTCGCTAACAGCCTGCGAAGGCGAAAAAAATGAACAAGGATACGCCGAAGAGGCCAAAGAAACGGCCAAGGCCCCGACCTGGGAAGACCAACTCCTCAAGGAGCTTCCCGCCCTGGGACACCGCAACTGGCTGGTCGTGGCTGACTCGGCCTTCCCGGCTCAGATCAGCCCGGGAATGGAAGTCGTCGTTTCCAATGAAGACCATTTCGCCGTCTTGGAAAAAGTCCTGAGAGCCCTCGGGCAGATCAAGCACATTCGGCCCATCGTTTATCTGGACAAGGAGCTCGATTTTGTCCCGGAAGACCTGGCACCGGGAATCGATGCCTGCCGGAAACGGCTCAAGGACATGCTCAGCCGCTATGGAACAAAGCCCGTTCTTCACGAAGAGCTCATCGCCCGGATGGACCAGGTGGCGAAAACATTCCGCATCCTGATGATCAAGACGAACCTGACCCTCCCCTACACGACGGTCTTCATGGAGCTCGACTGCGGCTACTGGGGCCCGGAATCCGAAGCCAAGATGCGGCAAAAGATGAAGGAGGATAAAAAAGAACGACCATGATACTACAAGGCGTGGATTGGGTCATTATCTTTGCCTATTTCCTGCTCTCGCTTATCGTCGGCGTGGCTTTCTCCAAAAAGGCCGGCTCGAGCACCTCGGAATTCTTCCTGTCCGGCCGCAATATGCCCTGGTGGCTGCTCGGCATATCTATGGTCGCTACGACATTCTCGGCGGACACGCCCAATTTGGTCACGGACATCGTCCGCAACAACGGCGTCGCCGGCAACTGGCTCTGGTGGGCCTTTCTCTTCACGGGGATGCTGACGGTCTTCATCTATTCCAAGCTCTGGCGCCGCTCCAATGTCATGACCGATATCGAATTTTACGAGCTCCGCTACAGCGGCAAGCCGGCCGCTTTTCTCCGCGGCTTCAGGGCCGTCTACCTCGGCTTTTTCTACAACGTCATCGTCATGGCCGCGGTCACGCTGGCCATGATCAAGATCTGCGGCGTCATCCTCAAGCTGTCTCCCATGCAGACGCTCATCGTGGCCATTGTCATC
>JAPKZH010000197.1 GCA_026393905.1 Candidatus Aminicenantota bacterium | reverse complement strand
GAATTATTTATGCCGCGCGCGCCGACGACGGCACCGTCGTCCTCTACGATCCGAACAGCGCTGAGGCCCACCGATTCTCGGCCAAAGGAGAATACCTCGGCCGGCTTTTTCAGAAAGGACAAGGTCCCGGCGAGTTTTCCTCAGGCACGCTAATATGGTCCAGGGATGACTCCTTCTTGGTGGCGAGTTTTGGAAAAGTGGCAAAATACGATAAAAACGGCAAGTTCTTGGAAGAAAAAAGAATCGAAAAATTTCCCTCGCTCTTCGTAAACGACGAATTTTACTTTACCGAAGAAAGGACTCGGGAGATTAGAAAAATCTTATTGATCAATTCACCGAAGAACGGTCAGGCATCCCGGCCTCCCATACTCTTCTTCGAGGCTCAGGAGACATGGCTGCACCGAGCCAATGATGGCTCCAACCGAGGCTTCAGCAGCATTTGTACAACTTCCAATATCCTCCAATGTTATGATCCTCAAATCCGACGATCCTACGTGACAATGAATACATCGATTTCTATTCAAGTCCGTGATCTGGAGGGTAAAACGCTCCGCGTCATCGAAAAGCCGCACAAAAAAATAAAACTCAGCCGTCAGGAAAAAGAAAAAGTCACATTTTACAAAGGTCCCGCTGACAACTGGAAAATCGATAATTGTCCGGACTATCTTGTTGCATTGCGTGAGATCGAAACCATGCCGGGAGGGCATCTGGCCGCATTTCGTTTTGTCTCGTTCGAGAAAACGGAAATCGATATCTTCGACAGCCAGGGCCGACTTATCTATACGCTGGCCTTGCCAGAGAAAACCGATCTGAGGAGTCCGTTTTTTCACACAACGGGGATGGCGGGAGTTCTCTATGGCGAAGAGAGCACGGTCTATGTCGAGTACAGAATCAAAAATCTTCCAGAGATATTCCGCTGATTCTTTTCTGATTAAAGCCTGCAAAATAAGCTGGCGCATGAATCCTCACTCAGCCATCGCAGCGGAAAAGGAAATTATTATCAATCCCGTCAAAAGGAGGAGATCATGAGGCTGAGAAAGCAATTTCCGGCCCTTTGCCTGATTATGACCGTAGCGTCCTTGGCTGCTCTTTCACGTCAGCAGAAATCTTATCCGGTCGTCACCGTTATTAGAGATGGCGTAAAGACTATCACAAATCCCGAATATCCCCGTAACGGCCGCTTTATCGCCAAGCTCACGGCGGAGATGTCCTGCGGCGAGGAAGCAAAGCCGGAAATGGCGATGTTGAACAACCCTCGTGATCTGAAGGTCGACGATCAAGGCCGCGTTTACGTCATGGATTGGGGGGATGTTCAAATCAAAGTTTATGACAGCCAAGGTCGTTTTCTTAGGACCATTGGCCGAAAAGGCCAGGGACCGGGCGAGTTCGATACCCCGTCCTTTTTTGACCTGACGAAGAGCGGAAAGGTCTGTGTCCTGGACGGCAGACAACGGCGGGTCACGTTTCTCACCAGCCAAGGCGAGTATGTCTCCGGCTTTCGCTTTGATGGCTTTTTCCGCACTCTGGCTATCGATGGACAGGATCGACTTTTTCTCGCGAAGTATGCCGCCGCCGAAGTGCTGAAATTATCGACTGAATTCAGGGAGGTCCCTTACATCACAAGCATCTTTCGAACGGACGCCT
>JAPKZH010000470.1 GCA_026393905.1 Candidatus Aminicenantota bacterium | reverse complement strand
AGCTGGAGCCGCAGATCATACCCCCATTTAACCTGAAACCGGTCAAAAAGAACGGGTGTGTAATTAACGACGACCATATCGCGGCCGCCGGCCGGGGAGATCTCGGCCTCGTCCTGGAACACGCCGGGCACGACACCTCCGAATTCATCGCCGATGGCGCTTTTATAAGCGTTCATCGTTACGTCCAGGAATTTTTCGGTGACGTCCCGCCGCATCAGATCGACATAGGTGAAGCCGCCGTACCAAGGGTTGGGCGCCTGCCTGTTCAAATCAAAAATGTAATAGGCCCCTGGCCCGGGATTCTGCTCGCCCGTCTTGGCTGTGACTTCCTCGAAACCGGAAGCCGTTTTTCGTAAAATAAGCAGCGGCCGGCGCTCGAATTTCTTGGGAAGCTCCGCCGCCGTCGTCATCCTCAGCCCGGTGCGGGCGGCATCGGGCATTTGGGCCGGGACGTGGCCCCCGGCAAATCCGGAGGGATAAGAGTTCTCATCATACAGCCAGACCTTCATGCCCAGCTTTTTCCCGACATCGACGGCGTGACGGACGAGCGACAGCCACTCCGGAGAGAGGTAGGGCGTGACCAAGCCCGGCCGCGGATGGATAAAAACGCCTCCGATACCATGGGCTTTAAAATCCGACAGCTGCTCATCGATCTCGTCGCGGGTGATTCTGTCGTTCCACACCCAGAGGGGCGCACTGCGGTATTCGGCCGGGGGATCCTGGAACCTTTCAAAGACATCGGCAACCGCATTCGAGGGCGAAGCCGGTACGGCCTTCTCCCCGTGCATCATTCCTTGGATACAAACAAAACCGGCCAACAAAGGAACCAGAATGAAAAGCTTTCTGGCGGCGGCTTGGAGTCGGATATTTTTCATGACGACACCCCTCATTTTATTTGGCCTGAAGCAACTCTCTGGCTGAACTGGATCAGTCGCCGGCCATGACGACCTGACTGCGGCCTTTCTTTTTGGCCAGCAGCAGGGCCGTGTCGGCCGCCTTAATCAGGACCGCCGCAGAATTTCCATGGCCGGGAAACACGGCGACGCCGAAGGAAGCCGAGATGCCGCTCAAGCCTTTGTCGAAATAGGTCAATTTGATAGTCTGAACGTCCTTGACAAGGAGCTCCGCCCTGTCTTTGGCGATCATCGCCGATGCGCCGGGCATGATGAGGACAAATTCATCTCCGCCAAAGCGGCAAGCGATATCCCCTTTCCGGACATTTTGCTGGAGGAAATTGCCCAAGGCCCGGAGCATCATGTCTCCGGCTTCGTGTCCGTAGGTATCGTTGAATCTCTTGAGATAGTCGATGTCCATCATAATGATCCCCATGGGCTGCCCGGACCGCATGGCCCGGGATATTTCCTTGTCCAGAGTCTCTTCCATAAACCGCCTGTTGAACAGCGCCGTGAGCGGGTCACGGATGGATTGCTGGTGGAGCCTTTCTCGCAGGTCCATATTCACCAGAGTCATAGCGATGCGCCCCGCAAAGTTCAGGGCCAGTTGCTGGGTGAAATCGATACTCCGATACTGCCCGATTTCGGCAAGGCTCAAGCCGGCCGAAACAAAGGACGGGGTACATCTGAGGTTTAACAGCCCGATGATCTCATCGGGGGTGACAAGCGGAATACAAAGATAGGGCTGGAAAAGCTGGTCGTTGTTTTCCATATGGGGGCAGATCAAGCCGGCATTCCGTTTTTCCACGACATGAGGTTTTCCCTGCCTCAGGGCCCAGCATTCATCCGGTTCCATGACATCAAAACCGGCAATGGATTCGCCCCAGACGACGGCAGGCTCGAGGAGTTTTCGGCTGGTCCGATAGACGAAGAATATGCCTTCGAACTCAGGAAAGAGCCGTTTGGCATACTGTGCACAAACGGTAAAAATCTCCTTTTCCGAAGTGCAGGTTTGGAGAGAGTTGTAGAGTTCGTTCAGCAGTTTGAACTCGGCGTTGCGCTGCTCCAACTGTTCAACGGACAGCTGGAGCTTCATGTTGGCATCTTGAAGGGCCTGCTCGGCCTTCCGGCGGTCGCCGATCTCGGACTGGAGTTCCTTGGTCCGTTCTTTCACTCTCTTTTCCAAGCTCTGCTTGGTGGCCTCCATTTGCCTGTAGCTGGCTTGGACATGGTCGATCATCGCATTGAACGAGCGGCCCAGCTGTCCCACTTCATCACTGCCAGAAACCACGGCTCTTCGGCTCAGATCGCCGTCTGCGATCTCTCGTGCCGTCCGGGTCATCCGCCGCAGGGGCGTGGTGATGAACGAGCCGCCGATAAAAATCGCCGCCGCTCCCAGCAGAAAAATGATCAGGATGATCAGGAGAAGATTTCGTCTCACGGTTTCTCGCGCTAGGCGGAGCGAATCGAGCGTCAATCCCAAATAGAGCTCGCCCAGCGTTTGATCCTGCCGATGGATGACAGATTTACCCTTGAGGATTGATTTGTCATCCGAGAGGGCATTATCTCCGATCGACCGGTAGTTCAATTGGTCAGCCAGGGCTTTCCTGTATTGCCCGATGATATTCCCCGATTTGTCCAGGATGACGACATAGGCCAGGTCCTGATTCTGGCGGAGGCTCTCAATAACTTCTTGGACATCCCGCGGATTATTGGCGGGCAGAGCAAAGCTAAGGTTATACGCGGCCAGGTCTCCCATCACCTGGATCTTGGATTCAAGAGCGGAGAGAGCCTGCCGCTTTTGGAAATACAGAGTCCCCAAGAAAATGAAGAGACAAACGGCGAACACCAGCGGCAGTCCGACCAACGAAAACTTAATCCTGATCGTCATCGTCTTCATCCCCTCCTGGAGGAGGCCCTGGTATCCTCTTTGAACTGGCGGAGAGGGTGGGATTCGAACCCACGGTCCCAGCGTTCACCGGGACAATCGCTTAGCAGGCGATCCTGATCGGCCACTCCAGCACCTCTCCGCGAAAACCTGGAAGGCCGGCTTATTCTATCATTTTTTTGAGGGATTCTCAAAATCATCCCTTCATCAATCGCCGTGCCGCTTCCAGGATTCGCTTCGTATTCGGAAAGGCTTCGTCCTCAAGAGGACAGGCGTAGGGAATGGTCCCGTCCGTACAGACTCTGCGGCCTTTGACGCGCGTGACGGCCTTTTCGAACAGACGGCTCCGCAGCATCTGCTTGTAGAGATGCCATAAGTCGAGCTCGGCGCGTACGGTCAATGGCGCTTCCCAGGTTTTTTCAATCTAATATCCACATAAAAATTAAAATGACATCCTCGTTCGGGCGGCGCTTAGGCCGCCCGCAGCCCCCGGGCCCCGGGGAACCAGTCCCGTCGGACACTCTTGGAGGGAAACCCTTATTCCAGGTTTCCCTCCAACGCTCGCTTCGCTCCCTGCCTCCTTTCCAAGGAGCATTTGG
>JAPKZH010000023.1 GCA_026393905.1 Candidatus Aminicenantota bacterium | reverse complement strand
CCACGGCTTTAGCCGTGGGTATCTACTTGAAGCTATCGAAGATATTTTTCTGTCAAAAAATGAGAGTATTATTGGGTTAAGTGAACAAAAGAATATTACGTTGAGCGAGATTATAAAATATCGTTCCCATGAAAACATAATAAGCTATTTTAAAGATAAAGTTTTAAAGGCCTTTTCCCGAGCTTCTACCGAAGACCAATTTAAAAAATATTTTGGCCCCCTAGGTTTCGATGTTTCAAAATTCTTCAATATGGCGATATTTAACGATGAAGTTCAACAAAAATTGACGGGCTGGGATTTGGATAAACTGATAGCTATTTTTAATGAAAGACATGATATTGTTCATAATGGAAAAAAACCATTGAATTCACTAGAAGATTTACTTATACGAAGGGAATTTTTTGAAAAGATAGTTTTAAATATTGCGATAGAACTAAATCTTAAATTTGGCATTTTGAACAATTTTAATTTGCCGGAAAGTTTAATAAGAAAATAGCCCGGCTTCTATTTATTTAATTCACTGCTATTTTATTTTACGCAAAAAGTTCATAAAAAAGATGAAAAGGGATCTGAAATCAGAAAGAATTTAAAATCAAGCTGTCGACTTTTTGTCGACTTTGAGCCGTAAAACTGTCATATTTGAGCATATCTAGACATATGCAGGGTTGTTCATGAACCGCTGTTTCCTTTTTTTCCCGAAACGCCTTTAAGATCCCAAATTAGTGATATTAAACACCCCTACCCCTCTTGACCAATCAAGAGGGGCCCCGAATAATGTCGGCGTTTCGGGGGCATGTTGGCGGGAGGGTATGGGAGTCGAACCCATCCGGGACCTTCGTCAGGCCCCATACTGGATTTGAAGTCCAGAAGGCCCACCGGAACCTAGACCCTCCCGGCTAGGACCGCCCAATATTACCTTAAGACGTGCCGGTCTTCAACACGTTTGGTCAGGCCGATGGTATCGAAATATTCGAGAATGGCATGGGAATATTTGCGCGACATCCTGAGCTTGTCCCGCAGCTCGGCGATGGTGATGCTCTTGGACTTTTGGAGTTGGCCGGTCACGACCTCTTTGGCCGCTTGGAAGGCATCCTTGTGGTAAACGACTTTGCGGTTGAGCCGGACGAGCTTTCCCTGCTGGAACAGGCTGTTCATCAGCCTTTTGAAGACGGCCTGCTCCAGCCTCAGCTTCCGGCAGACTTCATCTTCCAAGGGCGTCTCGAACCGCGCCCTCCTAAATTCCTGCTCGATCCTGTCGATGAGCTCCTGGTCCTTGGGCTTGAGCTTCATCTCATGTCCGACCAGCCCGATCTGGGAATCTTTCCTGTAAATCAATTTGCGATTCGCTACGTCGTCCAGGAGCATTTTGAAAGTGGGCTCGTCCGACACTTTCAAAAAATGAGCCCTGAGGTCGGAATGAGGGATGTACAGGAACGTCGGATGGTCCTCTAAATATTTTTTGATAGACTCGAGCAGCCTCTCTCGCAGATAATTATATGATTCCGCCAGGATGTATTTTTCCTCTTTCTCTGAGACGAGTTTAACGACTCTGTCGTGGCTGACGAGGCCGAGTAGAGTGGCGTGAATTTCTTCTTCCGATCTACCCAGGGAAATCGCGATTTCCTTTTGGCTCAAAGGCTTGAAGGTCGATTTCGTCAGGGCCTGCTCGACGATGTCTTCTCCAGTCCCTTCCCACCGCTTTAGGCTTTCAATGACCTGTCCGTCCTGCAGCTTATGACGGGCCGGCATCGCGTCCAGGATCTCTCCTCCGCCGATCGTCATCAAAGGAGAAAACGTGCGGATGATGAAGCGATCCTTGAGCAGGCCGACCGTCGGCGATTCGAGGACGAATTGGACGAAGCTTGATTCGCCTGGGAGGAGTTTGGGCTTTTCGAGCAGGACGACTCGGGCGATGATTTCATCGGTCCCGATATGAAGCCTGATGCGTTCCCGGTTTTTCAGCTCGACGGGGCTGTCGCTGAGGAGGCGCAGGCGGGCATCCACTCTTTGCGTCGGCATGAGAGAGCCTTCCATACCCGCGCACTGGCCTCGCCGGAGCGCTTCTTTATCGACATCCTGGAGGTTGAGGGCCGTCCGCTTGCCGATCTCGGACTTTTCCCGCTGTGCTTTGTGGACCTGGATCCCCCTGACCTTCGCTACGATTTTTTCCGGATAGATTTCAATGCGGTCGCCCACGTGGACCTCGCCGGAGAGGACCGTCCCTGCGATGACCGTTCCGAATCCATGGATCGTGAACACGCGATCGACCGGCATCCGGAAAAAGCCGCTGTCCTGGCGCTTCTCGACGCGGCGGCCGATTTCCATGAGCGTAGATTTGACTTCGGGGATGCCGGCTTTTGTCACGGCGGAAACAGGAATGATCGGCGCCCCTTCGAGGAAAGTCCCCTTGACAAAATGAACGATTTGAGCCGTCAATTCCCCAATTTGCGCCTGATCCACCAAATCGGCTTTGGTCAAGGCGATCATCCCGTGTGGGATGCTCAGGAGCTGAAGGATGTCGAAATGTTCACGCGTTTGGACCGAAATCCCCTCGTCCGCCGCGATCACGAAAAGGGCGGCATCCACGCTGGCCGCGCCGGCGACCATGGTCTTGACAAACCGTTCGTGGCCCGGCACATCGATAAAGACGATTTGCTTTTCGTAATCAGGCAGATCCATGAAAACAAAGCCCAGCTCGATGGTCATGCCGCGCTCTTTTTCTTCGGGGAGCGTGTCGGGGTCGATTCCCGTCAGCGCTTTGACCAGGGAAGACTTGCCGTGGTCGATATGGCCGCCGGTTCCGATAATGACGTGCTCTTTTTCAGACATCGGTTTACTTCAGAAGGATTCCTCCGGCTATTCTTTCAGGATTTTAAGGATGGCGTCGCGGACCTTCTCATCCTCGTCCGGCTGGATCGTGCGCAGGTCGAACAT
>JAPKZH010000572.1 GCA_026393905.1 Candidatus Aminicenantota bacterium | reverse complement strand
GCGGCCTGGACCAGGACCCGGATGGCCTGAAGGGTCCTGTGCTTTTTAGACCGTTCTTTTTTCAATGCGCAGCTTCTCCAGCTGGAATTCTCCGAGCCCCTTCTCTTTGCCGAGGCGGAGGTACGGCAATTCCTGGGGCGGGATCTCCAAGAAACTCGCCCCCATGGCATCCACGGCGACATAGTCCACACCGGCCACGACCGTCTTCAAGAGCTTGGTGTCGGACGGGCGTCCGCCCTGCGGGCCGTTCCGGACCAAGATCCGGTAGGCGTCGAGCACGGTCAGCGTCGGCTTGAAAAAAGCCGCCAGGTCGATCATGGCCTGGTCGAGCTTCTGGTGGAGCTGGTTGCGGCTCCCGCCGATGGCCCCCAGCCAGTTTTTCATGCCCAACGTCGCCCGGCAGAGACTGTGGTGCTTGACGATCGGCACGTTGATGATCTTGTCAACCTCGACGAAATCCTGGATGACCTCCCATTCCTTCAGCCACTCGCCCTTGATCGCCATTTTTTTGACCCGGCGGGGGTTGACGAACGGAACGTCGGCCCCGGCCGCTTTGGCCGCCTCCTGGATGCCGGAGCGGATGTAGCAGCGCTGGGCCTGGTTGGTCGTGTTGTCCATGACGACGACCTTCTTAGCCCCGGCGGCCAGGCTCATCTCGACGAGCGTTTTAATGATCTCGGGATTGGTGCAGGCGGCCATTTCAGGCGTTCTGTCCCAGCCGATGTTCGGCTTGACCATCACCACATCGCCCTTGGCCACGAACCTGTTCAAGCCGCCCAGGAGGGCGATGGCTTCCTTGGTGATCGCCGCGGGCGAGTTCCCCTGGACGAAGGCCAAGTCCGGTTTGCCGGGATTCTGGGCGATAAGCCCGGGCGCGAGCTTGAGGAGAAGGCTCCCGAGAGCCATATCTTTTATGAAGTCTCGTCTGTCCATGTTTGTTCATCCTTTTCCGAGCGATTGAATGTAGGCCATGATTCCTTCATGTATCCCCTGGGCGATCTGCTGCCGGTACGCGCCGCTTTTCAGCCGCTGGGCCTCTTGGGCGTTGGAAAGGTGCGACACCTCCACCAGGACCGACGGCATCTCGCTGCCGATGAGGACCCAAAAGGGTCCTCCCTTCGTGCCCAGGTCCTTGATTTCCGTGTAGTTCCGGGAGAGACATTTTACCAGATTTTCCTGGATTTTTTGAGCCAGTTCTTTGGACTCGATGATCTTGCTGTTCTGGACGATCTTCTTGATGATCTTGTCCATCTCGCCGATGGTCTTGGTCGTCGTGGCGTTTTCCCGGGCCGCCAGCTCGTTCACGCCGGGGTCGGGGCTGAAGTTGAGATAAAAAGTCTCGACGCCGCGCCGGTCCTTTTTCCGGAAGGCATTGACGTGGACGGAGATGAAGATGTCGGCCTTGTTCTGGTTGGCGATGACCGTCCTGTTCTCGAGAGGGACATGGATATCCGTTTCCCGGATGAGGATGACGGCAAGCTCCGAGCTCGCTTTCAATAGCTCTTTGAGGCGCAGCGAGATATCGAGGGCCGTGTCTTTTTCCTGCTGACCGAAGGAATCCAGGCATCCCGGGTCCGAGCCTCCGTGTCCGGGGTCGATGACGATGGTCTTGATCCCCAGCCCGAGCTGCCGGGCCATGCTGTATCCGGATTTCGCGGGCTGGGCAGGCTGGGGCGGCTTTCCGGCGGCAGCCGTCGGCGTCCCAGGCCGTGGGTAGATATCGATCACGACCCGGAAGGGGTCGAGGACATGAAAAACCTGGTAGCGCACGACTTTGGCCAGGTCCACTTCGGCGACGACCCGGACCGTGGAAGGATTTTTTTGGGAAATCCGGACGAGGCTGATGTAGTCGCATCTGACCGGGATGGCCTCTTCGCGGAGGATGGGGTTCAGCTTGGCCTGGTAAATATCGATGTAAATCCGCTGGGGGTCGCGGAGCTCCGCAGAAAAATATTCCCGGAGGGTCCCGACATCGACGACGATCCTGGTGAAATTGGGATGGGTGTAATAGCGGAGATTATAGACTTCGGCCAGCGGGGCCTGGCCCGGACAAAAAGGTGCAAGACAGAGGACGACGAAGAGAAAAACGGCGACCCGGCGAGTTTTGAACCTCAGGTCAAGCCGAATCATCCGGATGACGAGCGAAATAGGACCAGCTCCTCTTTTTGTCGAACTCATTTTTGGGCCGGGTCCCAAGAGCCTTCCTCGCTTTTTCTTCCCCCTTCATCAAGGGGAGATCGCCCGGGATTTCGAGGATCGTTTATGTGTCTCAATTCCTATTAATTATATCAATTCTCTAAAGTTAAACCAAGCCCGGCTGTCAGGCGCCGTACTTCTTGAGCTTGCCGGCATGGGCCAACATCAAGGGCATGGCGTATAGCGACGGGAACCGGCCGAGAAGGCCCTGGGCGCATTCCCTCTCGGTAAAGACGCCGATGTTGTCCGGAAGGGCCGTCGGAGAGACGAGCAGGAAGGGATTGGGGTGCCAGGAGTGCCCTTTGAGCAGCGACGGTGTCGAATGGTCCGAGGTGATCACGAGAACATCGGGTTTGAGGGCCACGAGCCGCGGGATGAATGTGTCGATTTCTTCGATGGCCCGGACCTTGGCCGAAAAATTCCCGTCTTCCCCGGCCGCGTCGGTTTTTTTATAGTGGATATAAAAAAAGTCATGGTCTTTGTAATGGGTCTCGAGCGTATCGAAAAGATCGCGCGTCTCCGGCCCGACTTTATAGGCAGCCATGCCGAGGAGCCGGGCCAGCCCCTTATACATGGGATAATTGGCGACGGCCGCAGGCCTGAGCTTGTAGAGGTCCTGCATCTGGGGAATGGATGGCTGGAGCGAGAAGCCCCGGAGCAGCGCCGTATTCGCCACGGGTTCGTCCTTAAGGATCTTCGTCGCCTCGTCGATGAACCGGTTGACGACCTCGGCGGCTTTGGCAGCCTCAGGGGCAAGGGCTTTTGTCGGAACGGGGGGTTTGTGGTCCTTCTGGGGGTCGGCATCGGTCAGGGCGTCGGCAAGTCCCGGGGTGCGGAAACGCGTCACGAAACGGTGCTCTTTTCCCGCAAAGAGCGCGATCTCAGGGTCCCTTTGTGTGGAATACGCCTTGTTCAGGATGGCGCACAATCGTTCGCATTCGCTCGTCGGGATTCGACCTGCCCGGCGGTCGGTGATCAGGCCGCCCTCGAGCGTGGCGAAATTGCCCCGGGCGACCAGGTCCCCTTCTCTGACTTCCACGTCCGAGCCGAGCGCTTCCAGGATGCCACGGCCGAGCTGGTACCGGAGCGGATCATAGCCGAAAAGCGCTAGATGCGACGGGCCGCTGCCGGGCGTAATGCCCATGAAAACAGGGTCCGTGACCCCGCAGCAGGCATTCAAGGCAAGGCGGTCCAAGTTGTGGGTGGCCGCCGCCTCGAGCTCGGTTTTTCCCTGGACCGGTATACCGCCCAGCCCGTCAATGACCAGCAGGATGATCTTGGAGTCCGTTTGGACCGATAATTCCTTGACGATATCTTCCCGGTTCATGGCGAGTTAACTATAAAAGAACCTGCCCGCCCTGTCAAATTAAGGAGGGAGTCCCTGAAGGAATGAGCAAGCCGGATTTGGAGCTTCTCCGCTCGCCGGCTAAAAGGCCTGATAAAGACATGTTTTTCGCCAAGGTCATCCTAATGAATCCGAGCTCTTTTGCCGATGAATCTCCCTTCCGCCATCAAGCGCTCGATGTCATCGATCTTTTTAGGAACGCTGGCGGAAAGGACCACGGGACCGCTCGCCGTGATCAGGACGTCATCCTCGATTCGAACGCCGAGGTTTTCCTCGGGGATATAGATCCCGGGCTCGACGGTGATGATGACGCCCGGGATGTTCCTGCCATATAAATACCAGGAATCATGGACGTCGAGCCCGAGCGCGTGGCTCGTGCTGTGCGTGAAATATTGATCATACCCTTTGTTCTTAATGTGGTTGCGGGCGGCTGCATCGATATCGGTTAACCTCGCCCCTAGCTGGCAGGCCGCGATCGCCCGGGACTGGGCCTCGAGGACGATTTCGTAGATTTCTCTCTGCCGGGGGGTGAATCTTCCCGAGATGGGAATGGTCCTGGTGATATCGCCGGCATATTCGAAATATTCGGCGCCGACGTCCATCACCACCAGGTCTCCGGATTCGATTTTCCGTGTATTATCAGAATAGTGAATGATGACAGAGTTCGGCCCGGACCCGATGATCGAAGCAAAGCTTGTCCGCTCCGCGCCCTGGGCAAAAAACACGCTTTCGATGATGTTCTGGAGATCGTACTCGTACATCCCCGGCGCGGCGGCGCGCATGGCCGCGTTGAGCCCTGCCGCGGTGATCTCAGAAGCCTGCCTAATGAACTCGATCTCTTCAGCGGATTTGACCATCCTCATCTTGGTCAGAAAGGGCGAAAGGTCTCTGATCTTCAGATACGGGAATTTTTTGACCAGGTCCAGGATGACATAATAGCTGTCGTCGAATTTTTTGGGGACATAGAGGTCCCATGACCACATCATCATGTTGGAGAAAATCCGGCCAAAATCGTCAAGGGAGAGGATTTGGGATATTCCGGAAGCCTCCACCAACGAGCGGAGTCTTTGAGCGTCCGGGATGGACTTGACGAAGATGACATCGTTTCCTCGTCTCGGGGCGACCAGAAGCAGGGCATCGGGTTCCCGAACCCCGGCCAGATAATAGAAATTCTTATCGAAGGCGAGCTCCGGCAGGCCCGAGTGGACGAGGGCGCGTCCTTTCATGAAAATTCTCACCACGTCTCGCCTTGAGGCGAAAGCGTTCTGTGTTTTGGCGGGGCTGAGGAGTGGGACGAGCGCCCAAACGGCCAGGAGGAGAAGCGCCGGCCTTGTTTGTTTTATGAATTTTTTATGAGCGGCCATTTTTTGCTTTCCCTTGGGATTCCTTCAAAGCCTTCCTCAGGAATTGTCCGAGCCGCCCAGATAGACCCGGAAGCCGATCTTGACCTGGATCCCTCCGAAAGAAATATCCTGTTCGCTAATAAAGCCGTACGGATCGATCGTCGAGATCTTTGTTTTGCCGGCCGACTGTCTGACCTCTCCGATGATCACCACTTTTTTCAAGAGTTCATATTCAAAGCCCAGGCATAAGTGAGGGGCGAACGCCTGGGCTTTCTCGGTCTCTGTTGTCGTCTGTGGATAATAATAATAGCCTTGGTCTTCCACTTTGCTTGTTATCGATAAGGAATAATATCCGCCGCCGAAACCGAGGCAAACCGCCAACCGGTCGCTCACCGGGGCAAAGTAAGACAAGGTCAGACTCACGGGTAGGACCGTATACGTTGTTTTTGCGGAGTTGATATAGAGCGTCTCCCGCCATCCTGCGGAGCTTTCGTATGTTGCCGAGCCGTAACTGGCCTCAGCGACAAGGGCGAAGCGTTCAGAAAACCGGAAGCCGGCTTCGACACCGAAGCGGTAGGCGTTATAAAACCAGACGGTAGGAGAAATGCCGGCATTGATACCAAAGATCAGCCCTCTCCCGGACGGTGCGGCGGAAACGGACATCGCCGTCCCCAGGACCACAAATAGAAAACAAATCCATAGCAGGCGATTTTTCATGCGTTCCCTCCTCGAGGAAATCTCCGATAAGACTTTTCAGAATTAATTTTATACCTCATCCGGAAGGCGGTCAAATCGCTGGGCAATAACACTTGTCGGCGAGGGTCCCGTCTGATAAAATCTGTCCATGAACAAAGTCCTCGTCCTGGATTTCGGGTCGCAGTACACCCAGCTCATCGCCCGCAAGATCCGCGAGCTCGGCATTTACTCGGAAATTATTCCCTTCGACACGGCCATCTCCAGGATCAAAAGAGGACATCCTTCCGCGCTCGTTCTATCCGGCGGCCCGCAGAGCGTCTATGAAAAAGGCGCGCCGCTCGCTTCCCGGGAAATATTTGAATTGGGCATTCCGGTCCTGGGCATCTGCTACGGGCTCCAGCTTACGGCCTATCTGCTTGGCGGCGAGGTGAAGCCGTCCTCCAAGCGCGAATACGGGTTTGCCTCGCTCCATATCTTAGACAGGCGGGGCCTGCTGTCCGGAGTCAAGGATAAAGAGCAGGTCTGGATGAGCCACGGCGAC